>NZ_JAQMUH010000066.1:0-60238 GCF_028331025.1 Anabaenopsis arnoldii
ACCAACGCCACGCAGTTCTATAACTTATCCCTACCTTTTTTGCATAATCAGATAGTTTCATTCATTTAATGATCGTACATTCATAATATTATACTACAAATGTACATAAATGACTATAAATTCATTAAATTATTGTAGACCACCCGGTTACCTGTATTTAAGAGGTAACTAGACTTTCTGTTTTCCCCCTTGATCTGGGGAGATTAAGGGGGTAAAACAGGAAATGGGTGGTTTCATAGCCAGATTTCTATCCTATCTGATATACATTGGGAAGGAAAGATATTTTGTAAATATTTATGACAATAGCGCTACTCAATAATCGCTATCAAGTTATTCAAGTTTTGGGTGCTGGTGGATTTGGAGAAACTTCCTTAGCTGAAGATACCCATATGCCTTCTCGTCGTCGCTGTGTAATTAAGCAACTCAAACCCATAGTCAATAATCCCTACAATCATAAAATGATTACACAAAGGTTTGAGAGGGAAGCAGCAACTTTAGAAGTCCTAGGGAGGGGTAGCGACCAAATACCGGAACTATATGCTTACTTTAGTGAGCATGGAGAATTTTACTTGGTGCAAGAATGGATTCAGGGACAAACTTTGATTGACATTGTGGAAACTCAGGGTTGTCAAACTGAAAGCAATGTGCGGGAAATTCTTTTGAGTTTGCTATCGATACTAATTTATGTTCACAGTCAAGGTATTATTCACCGGGATATCAAGCCAGATAATATTATCCTGCGTTCGAGGGATAACAAGCCAGTTTTAATTGATTTTGGAGCAGTTAAAGAAACCGTCCGTTCTGTGGCCAGTTCTCCCCATCCAGGGAGTCGTTCCATGGTAATTGGTACCCCTGGATATATGCCCACTGAACAAGCTATAGGACGACCTGTTTACGCCAGTGATATCTACAGCCTAGGCTTGACCGCGGTTTATTTATTGACTGGGAAACACCCCTCAGAATTAGCAACACACCCGCAAACTGGGGAAATTCTCTGGGTGGATTTAGCCCCCAACGTCTCGCCACATTTAGCACAGGTAATTAATCAGTCAATTCAGCCCCATGTGAGCGATCGCTATAGCACCGCTAGTAAAATGCTCTATGCTTTAAAATCTGCTCGTGATACCGCCCAACAGTCTTCTATGACTACCGCCACAGTACATATTAGTCCTAAAAAAATATTATCAACTCACCAAACCCAGGCAATATCTTCTTTGCCAACTATTCCTACCAGCATCTGGCAAAAACCTGTTTTAATTATTGCTAGTTTATTGTTGGGTAGCGTCATAGGTGGGGTGGCAATTTCTAGCCTTACCCGTGAACAACAACCTCAAGTATCTCTGACGACATCATCACCACCCAGACCATTTTCCGAATCAACTGACATCAATCCGACTTCTTTACCAAACTCCTTACCTAAGGAACCTGCTGACACAGCATCTACTCTGCAACCTCCTGTAGAGCCGGTAGTACCTGTACAATCACAGCCCCAAGTAACTGCCAGATTTAAACTCACTCCAGAAACCCCACCACCACCCCCACAGCAAAACCAAGATGGGGCTCCTAGCAACAGCAAAATTTCCAGAGTACCAGCATTTCCTACAGGAACTTCTCAACAGACTGTTAAAGCAGTTTTAGGTCAGCCCAGTAGAAATTCCAGAGGGTTATGGAATACTCGAGCCTTTGTTTATCGGTTAGAAGATAATGTTGATCTTGGTTATTTATTTGACCAGAAAACCGGAGTCTTGCGCCAAACTGAAGCAACTTTTCCCCAATCTATCAACTCAGAAGTAATGCAAAAAACATTACAGGGAATGCTCAATGGTAATGCCAATAGTGATATCAAGCAAGGACTGCAAAAAGTACGCGATCGACAAACTCAGCGATATTCTTTTAAGGTTGGGGAATTAAAAGGTGTAATTGAACGCAACCAGCAGGATAGGATTTACATTGGTGTTTGGGATGCTGATTTGCATTAAAAAAAAAGCCTGCACAAGCAGGCTTTTTCTGAGAGTCCCTAAACTACAAGTTTTAGAAGACAGTCTTGATTACTTAACAGTTACCTTACCGCCGGCTTCTTCGATGCGCTTCTTAGCATCTTCAGCCGCATCCTTAGCAATGCCTTCTTTGACGGCTTTGGGTGCTGATTCCACCAGATCTTTTGCTTCTTTGAGACCTAAACCAGTCAATTCGCGGACAATCTTGAGTACAGCAATCTTCTTGTCAGCAGGAACGGAATCTAGTACCACATCAAACTCGGTTTTTTCTTCCACTGGTTCAGCAGCAACAGCAGCACCAGGAGCCATCATCATCATCCCGCCAGCAGGTGCAGCAGCACTCACGCCGAAGGCTTCTTCAATTTGCTTAACTAACTCAGATGCTTCCAGCAGAGTTAGAGTTTTCAATTGTTCGAGAATTTGATCAGTTGTAGCAGACATTGATATAACTCCTGTAATCTAAATTGTGTTTTTGCCTAGTGAATGAAGGCAAAATTTGGTGTAATGCAGCTTACGCCACGCTCCGCTATGGACGAATTTTATTCAGCCGCACTTTCAGCGCTGTCACCTTGGTCTTTGTCAGCCACAGCTTGCAACGCACGAGCCAAAGAACTGGGAACTTCGTTGATACCCACAGCCAGTTTGGTAGCCAATCCGTTGATAGCTCCGGCAATTTGTGCCATGAGTTGCTCCTTGGATGGCAAGTCTCCTAAAGCCTTGACATCAGCTTCCTTGAGCAGGCGACCTTCCATAACCCCGCCACGAAGTTCTGTCTTCTTGGTGGCTTTCTGAAAGTCTTGATAAGCCTTAATTGCGGATGAAAAATCTTCTTTAACCAACAAAAAGGCAGAAGAACCTTGAAGCAATCCCGAAAGTGGTTGCCAATTCTCGTCACCCTCAATGGCAATGCCCATAAAGGTGTTTTTTGTTACCTTACAAACAGCGCCACTTGGACGTAAGCGCCGCCTTAGGTCGGTAATCTGAGCAACTGTTAACCCCTGGTAATCAATTACCAGTGCCAAAGTTGACTCACTCAAAGTTTCTTTGAGATCAGCTACTATCTCTTTTTTATTTTCTAGCGTTCTACCCATGCTTAGTTTTACCTCCAAGGGCAAAATCTTAATTTTCGACTAAGTAAAACTTGTTTAAATCTAGTTATGGAGACTAAACTCGGTTTTACCTCCTGCGGGTTTTTGTTCACAGGTGTGAATTCGAGAGCAGCCAATTCAAAAATGTTAATACCATTTCTTTGTGCGCCGAATTTCTTTGTTTCTTCCCGTCCGGGTATTTTTTGCTTTTACTATCAGCCAGTCAAAACAATTAACCCCAGCTATACTAGCCGGGGTTTGACAGGAAAACTCTTAATACCTCGATATCTACACCTTAATGGGTAGTAATTCGTGGTAATTAGAGCTTTAACCTCGGCAGGATATTTGAGCCAATGGCTCCTGCTGTCTCCGGCTTGGCTTATTTAGTTTTGGGAGGAGTACAGTCCTGACTCAGGTGGAGAAATGGATGATTTCAACTATCTTTTCTCTTCTCTAGTCTCTAATACCCTTTAAGCTACTTCAGCGACTTTTAAATCCCGTAGAGCATTGATATCGACTTTAATTGATGGCCCCATGGTGGAAGCTACATAAATTGTTCGCCAATAACGACCTTTAGCTCCCGAAGGACGGTTACGGTCGATAGTCTCTTGCAACGCCTTTAAGTTTACCAACAAATCTTCCGGCGAGAAAGACACCTTACCAAACATAACATGGACAATACCAGTTCGATCAGCTCGGAATTCTAATTTACCCGCTTTGAATTCTGCGATCGCACTTGCTAAGTCAAATGTTACCGTTCCCCCCTTAGGAGATGGCATCAAACCCCGCGGACCAAGTAACTTACCCAGTTTTGCCACCTGTGGCATCACATCTGGAGTAGCGATTAGTTTATCGAAATCCATCATACCTTGTTGAATTTCGTTAATCAGCTCATCAGAGCCGACTAGATCCGCACCAGCATTGCTAGCTTCTGCAACTTTTTCACCTCGAGTAATTACCGCCACCCGCACAGTTTGTCCAGTACCTTTGGGCAGTGTTACCGTTGTCCGCAGTTGTTGGTCTGTATACTTGGGGTCAATGCCCAGGCGGATATGCGCTTCTGCTGCTTCAGGAAACTTAGCTGTTGCCGTTTCTTTGAGCAGACTCAAAGCTTCTAATGGCGCATACTCCCTATCTTCTACTTTTTCTAGCAGCGCCTGCAAACGGCGCGATATTTTTTTTCCCATTTTTATCTCCTGGGGTAATTTGCGAGATTAAATCTCTCCCCCGATAAGTTTTTTTATTTACTCGGCGATGGTCACGCCCATATTCTTCGCAGTACCTGCCACAATCTTCATCGCCGCTTCTATATCATTGGCGTTGAGATCAGGCAATTTCGTTTGAGCAATTTCTTGCAGTTGAGCTTTTGTAATTGACCCAACTTTCTTTTTGTTGGGTTCATTAGAGCCTCTTTCAATTTTCGCTGCCTTGCGAATCAGTACTGATGCTGGTGGTGTTTTGAGTACAAATGTAAAACTCCGGTCTTCAAACACCGAAATTTCTACAGGAATTACCATTCCAGCTTGGTCTGCTGTTTTGGCATTGTACTCCTTGCAGAACATCATAATGTTCACACCGTGTTGACCCAATGCGGGACCCACTGGTGGTGCTGGGTTGGCTTTTCCAGCATTCAGGGCCAGTTTAATGACCGCTACTACTTTCTTCGCCATTTGTGTTTAGCTCTGTTTTTCTACCTGATTAAATTCCAATTCTACTGGTGTATCTCGCCCAAAAATCGAGAGCAGGGCTTTTAATTTGCTACGCTCCGGACTGACTTCAATCACCTCACCTTCAAAGTCTTTAAAAGGACCTGAAAGCACGACTATCTTATCACCAGTGACCATGTCAATTTTAACAATCGGCTCCTGTTCACTAGTTTGTTTGAAGATCCTTTCTACTTCTGATGCACCTAAAGGTACTGGTTTCACGTGACCGCGGCTTCTGCTACCGCCACGCTTTTGTTCTGCTCCCACGAAATTAATTACATGAGAGGTATTTCGTACCACCTGCCAAGTGTCATCTTCCATTACCATTCGCACTAGCACATAACCAGGAAAAACCTTTTCCTCTGTTTGCTGACGACTACCATCCTTGCGGATTTTTACCGCTGGCGTGTGGGGAATTTCCACTTGGATAATTTTGTCAGATACATCAAAAGTGTGGATACGTTGCTCCAAATTTGTCTTGACGCGTTTTTCACAGCCTGAGGCTACTTGTACTGCATACCAACGTGCTTCATTAAGCGCCGTTTCTGCTGTTTCCTCAGAATGTAAAGCTGAGTTATATGGTTCGTCTGTTGCAGAAGTCATCAGAATACCTGTTGTGCGACCCAACCGAACAATCCATCGACCAAGTATATCAAAGATGCAGATAGTGTGACCATTAAGAGTACACCTGCTGATTCGCTCACTAGTTGCTTTCGACTTGGCCAAACCACTTTTTCCAGTTCTTCCTTCGTACCCTGAAAGAAGTTGGCTAAACTGAAGCCATTGGTGTTTCCTGGCATTTCTGCCTCATTTTTTTTGGCCACTGTCGTTTTACCCCCGTTTTGTCAATATAAGGTACACCCTGCTCATTTTCATTCCATCTTACTGGAAGCAAAAAAGCTGTAAATAAAAAATAATTACACCCGAAATAACTAGATCCATCTGCCATTTTAGCAGGAATGCTGTTTTTCCGGGGTGTGTTTTTTTCCTTTCAAGCGCGCCCTGGAGGACTTGAACCCCCGACATCAGGTTTTGGAGACCTGCGTTCTACCAACTGAACTAAGAGCGCACAAAGTGGCTTGGATTCAGTCATTGCGCTGAACCTTTTTTAGTATAGCGCATTTTCTCCATTATGTCACCTTTTTTTTTGTCGGGGAAAATTAGCGGCGAATGCCGCTTGATTGTCGAATTTTCTGCCATACTTTAGCCGAAATCTACAAGGCACGGTCAAACCGTTGTTTGATTCTGGTAGCTTTGCCTACACGTTGACGTAAATAATAAAGTTTAGCACGGCGGACTTTACCTCGACGGATGATTTTAATGTTGTCGATGCGGGGAGAATGTAACAAAAATACCCGCTCTACACCAATACCTTGAAACACGCGGCGGACTGTAATAGTTTCGTTAATACCACCATTACGTTTAGCAATCACCACGCCTTCGTAGGGTTGTACGCGAAACTTTTGTCCTTCCTGAATCTTTACACCGACTTTTACAGTATCGCCCACATAGATGATGGGCAAATCCGACTTCAGTTGTTCCGCCTCAATGGAGCGGATAATTTCTTGAGCGTTCATAGTGTTTCTGCTTTAAAAACTCACAATCACTAATCATAAAGCGATCATCCTCTTTCAGTCTACTTATTTAGAGCAAAATCTTGATTAATTCAACATCAGAACTTTTTCTTCCGTCCGCCCATATGGATAAAAATTGGCTTTCCGTGCCGCCAATTGCATAAATCTTCGGCAATACTGTAAAAACAAGGAATTATCAGCAGAGTGAGTAATGTAGCCAAAGACAGACCAGAAAACACAACCACACCCAATGGTTGAAGAAATTCTGAACCTTCACCGATTCCCAGCGCCAAGGGAAACATCCCTAAAACCGTAGTAATAGTAGTCATTAATATTGGACGTAAGCGTTGAGGAGCAGCTTGTAAAATTGCTGTTTTCCTACCAACTTGATCTCTTTGGCGAATTTGGTTCGCTAGTTCTACCATGATGATGGCATTGTTAACAACAATACCCACCAATAATACCGCCCCGACTATGACAGTGGCACCAATGGCTGTATTGGTAATGTAAAGACCAAAAATGCCTCCAGCCAAAGCCAGAGGAATTGTTAACATAATTACCAGGGGGTCAATGAGTGAATTGTATTGCACTGCCATGACGACAAAAACGAGAAAACTAGCTAATCCACCTAATAGTTGCAGTGAGTTCTGTAGTTCCTGATTAGATGCAGCCGCAGAACTGGGTAAAATGCTCACACCGTCAGGTAAACTTATATCACCCAATATGCTATCTACCTGGGTAAAAGCATCACTGAGATTAGCGCCCTCAGTCAAATTACCGGCAATTATCACTACCTGACGCTGATTAATTCTCTGAATCTCCGCAGGAGCTTCGGCTTTAGTAATTGTAGCTATATCCATCAGTCGCACCTGACGGTTATTATTCACGAACAAAGGTAATCTTTCCAATTGAGACACCTCTTGGATGGATGCTTCATTTAACTGTACCCTCACATCCACTAAAC
The DNA here is from genome assembly GCF_028331025.1 of Anabaenopsis arnoldii. NCBI lineage: Bacteria > Bacillati > Cyanobacteriota > Cyanophyceae > Nostocales > Nodulariaceae > Anabaenopsis > Anabaenopsis arnoldii. The sequence goes on from NZ_JAQMUH010000066.1 coordinate 7,330, forward strand.
GGTTACCGCGTTGGAGTCGGGTAGGAACACTACCGGAAATAGCCGTCTGAATTGTATCGCCAATCTTGATAGTGGTTAAGCCCAAGTTTGCAACTCTTTCCCAGTCAGGAAGAATTTGCAGTTCTGGTTGACGGTCATCGATTTCGGGACGAAATCTCACTAAAGTAGCTTGCTGTTCTAGAGCAGCTAGTACCTCTCCACCAGCTTGTTCGAGTTTCTGTGTATCGTTACCCTGAAGAATAACATCAATATCAGCACCACGTGCTGGAGAATTACTGAGAATTAAGCCCCGCACCTGACCAGGGGAAAGGCGGAGGCGAATTCCTACTAAGTTGATCTGGTTAATTTTTTGGGTAACTCTTTCTATGTAGGCTTCAGCATTACTACCCGCTTTGAGGGTAATAGTGCTAGTACCTCTGAGGGGATTAGCATTGACATTTGTGCCGAAAAGCGCACCACCAGCGGTAGAGAAGACATATTCAGTTTCCGGTTGCTGGAGGAGAATTTCATCCACCATAGCCATAACCTTGCGGTTGGTTTCTAGAGTCGTACCAGATGGAAACTGAGCATTTAATCTGACTTGTCCTGTACTAATGCGCGGGAGGATTTCTTGGGGAATTTGCGGAGCCATCCACAAACTAGCACCCCCAAAAACTACAATAGCGATCGCAACTGTTAAAAATCGCCAGCGCAATACTTCAGACAAAAATCGCCTATATGCATTTGTCGCTGCATAAAAGCGGCGGTTAAATGCTTGTAGTAACCAAAACTTACTCAACCCACTGGAAAATCGCCATGCCAAAGTCCGTGAAGTGAGCATAGGTATAATAGTTACCGCAATCAAAATGGAAGCCGCCACAGAAAAGCTGATAGTGAGAATTAACTCATTGAATAGTAGTGATATAAAGCCGCCAATGAGCAAAAACGGCATCACCGCCACTAAGTTTGTACTGGTAGAAGCAATTAAAGCCGACTCTACTTCCTGACTGCTGTGTTGAGCTTGTTGAATAAGTTCATGGGAATTCAGGCGGGTTTTACTATCCTTACCGGGAGTCATACCTGCACCCTGAGCAATATTCTCCAACATGACAATGGAGTTATCCACCACAATTCCCACCCCCAAAGCTAAACCACCCAAACTAAAAACGTTGAGGGATAACCCAAATATTCCCATTAAGATAATGGCGGCTAAACTAGCTAAAGGAATAGCAATGACAATAATAAAAGTTTGTCGCAGGGAACCCAAAAATAGCAAAACTGCGGTAGCAGCTAGCGCTGTACCCATCAACCCGGCCGTAACGACATTAGAAATGGAATTGCGGATAAACTTTGACTCATCCAAGGTAGATGTGAGTATTGTCCCTTCAGGAAATACACCCGATGCTTCCAGTTGTTCTAAACGTTTTGTGACAGCATCAACAACATTAACAGTATTAGCATCCGGTTGTTTTTGAATACTAAGTTTAACAGCTGGTTCCCCATTCAGTAAAACGTAGATGCGCTGCTGTTCAGAACCATCAATAACTTGAGCAAAATCTCGCAAATAAACACGACGATCAGATAAGAGCGTCTGGCTATTATCATCTAGTACCGAACGGACTTCAAAAGACAAATTTCTAATTTCATCAGCATTTTGAAACCGCCCCACAGTCCGAGTCAATGGCTCAGAATTTGACCCTAAAAGCCGACCCCCAGCAACATCTTGATTGCGGTTTCTCAGTTCATCCAGGACATCTGTCAAACCCACACCCAAAGCTTGTAAACGGTCTAAATCAAGATTGACTCTGACTTCTTCTTTCACCCCTCCCGATACCTCTACCCCTGCGACTCCGGGGACAACACCGAGTTCACGCGCTAGTTCTTCCTCGGCAAAAACCCGCAAATCTAGGCTTTGTAGAGAGGGTGAGGTTAACGCAAACTCATAAACTGGTAACTGGGAAGGATCGAATTTGAATAAACGCGGTGTTTCAATGCTCTCTGGTAATCTCCCTCTAGCTCTATTTAAGGAGGCTGTAGCATCGTTTAGGGCTTGATCAATATTGCCCCCTGGTTGAAAATACAGGTCTAAACTTACCCTTCCTTCACGAGTTTGAGAAAAAATCTGGAGTACACCTTCTGTTGCAGAAAAGGCTGATTCTAACGGTCTTGTAATTTCATCAATTGCTACCTCTGGAGAGATTCCCGGTGCTTCTATTCTCACACCAATTCGGGGATAGGTAATTGATGGTAGTAAATCTACGGGTAATTTTATAATAAAGAATACTCCTAATACGAACACAGCTAGAGCTAACATCAGTGTGGCAATGTGTCGCCGGATAGAAATACTACTGATACTAAATCCACCTTTCTGTATTTCTTGCATCTATTGCTCATCTCCGATAAAAGAAGCTTCATCAATTCCTAGTCCAAAATTTCCGATGACATCTGTGTAAGTATTATTGCTTAATTTTGTGTCACAATTTTAATTAGCTGTTTCTGACAAAACTGAAAGAACTACAGCTTGACCATCTTTTAAAGGCCGAGCAGCTCGAACAACATAGGGATCACCTGGTTGCAAGCCAGATAGAATTTCTACTTTACCATCGGCTTTGTTACCTAAAGTAACCGCACGGGCTGTTACCTTGGTTTTACCTTCTGTTTCTGTAATTATAAATACTTGACTGTTGCTCTCGTCTGAGTCTTTTTGAATAGCTGATTGAGACACCACTACTCGCTGTGATGACTGGGGTTCAAATTTGACTCTTGCTAAGAGTCCACTACCAATTTTGTTGTCGTTATTCGGAATCACTACCTCTACTGGTATCAAGCGAGCTGTTGTATCAGCCGCTGGAGAGATTCGTGTGACTCTACCTATTAGGGTTGCATTGGGGAAAGCATCTAAACTGACTTGTGCTGACTGTCCTACTTCAATTTGAAATAGTTCTAATTCGGAAACTTGGACTATGATTTTTACACGGCTAAAGTCAGCTATCTGTACAACTTCATTACCTGGTTGGAGAAGATTACCTGGTTCTGTGACTCTTTGTGTAATCACACCGGTGATGGGGGAGATTAAGCGAGAGTAGGATCTACGTTCCTGAAATTGAGCGACTACGGCTTGTTGCACAGTTACTCTACCTTGGGCTGTGGTGACGGATTGCTGTTCTGTACGTACCCGCTCTTCCGATGCTCTTAATAACTGGGCTGCGGTGAGATATCTGGTGCGTGATTGTTCCGCAGCTTGTTCGGAGATCGCCCCCGCTTGAAAGAGTTCCTGTTGTCGTTGGGAGTCAGCCTCAGCTTGTGATAATTCTAACCGCATTCTTTCAACTTCGGCTCGGACATTACTTACTTGAGTTTCTGCCTTGGTTACTTCTGATTTTAGGGACGCTAGTTCCGCTTCTGCTTGTCTTAACGCTATTAAGAGCAAGGTATCATCTAAGAGTCCCACCTTAGCGCCTTTTTCTACTCGATCGCCTACGTCTAAGTTCAAAGCCAATAGTCTTCCTTCTACTTGCGATCGCAATGATACTGTCTGAAATGGTGTGGTATTCCCTGTGTAAGTTGGTTGAACCTTTAATGAATCAGTACGGGCGATCGCTACATCTACAGGTGTAGGATTGTTACTGCTTTGTCTTTCACGACGTTGCTGAGATTGAGCGTGAGCAGATTCTTTGGGTACCTCCCCACAACTAGCCGTTAATAATCCCACACCTAGTAGTAATGCAAACCAGAAGGGAGCAGGAAGAGAAGGTTTTGACAATTGGGGATGAATTAATTGGTTTAAGGAGGCGTTATAGGTGGGTTTAAAACAGATTTTTACCGCCAAAATCATGATATTTGCTCAATAAAGACAGTTTTTTGTGGAAAGGGACTGTATATTTCTACTGACTCATGCATATTTGCACGAATCTATACGGCGACTCTGACAGCTTGTTTAGTTTTATTTTTTACTTATGGCTTACGCCACACTGCGCTATCGCAGTTAATAAAGTATTTACCATTATCTTGCCAGTACAAGCGTAAATATTTTTTTGTACTTGGTAATCTGATATTTACAGTATAGAGTGTTACTGCATTACTGATGATTCTTTCCGGGTTTTTCCATCTCAAATCGCCAATTATAGCTGAGATTCACCTCTCCTATTAGGACTTTTAGGAATTTTTAGTGGTGATTCTAACCTAGAAAACTATGAAACTTATTTTACACAAACATACATTTTTTAGCAAATTAACTAATATTTCTGAATTTATATTAATTTTCTTAACGAAATATTGCCTTTTGTACTCTTATAATATAAATGACATAAGTTTTTGCGATAGCTTGCGTCGCGTAGCCATAGGCGAGGATAATTAACAGTGACATCACCCCTCAAACTTGCACAAACCGCTGACGAGTACCAGATTGCAGAGTTTTTTCGAGAATCAGTTGGTCAGTGGCGCTCTGAAAGACGCTACTATACCTTACCGGAAGGTAAAACCAAGGAAATACAAAGTTTAATCACCATCCGGTTTTTAGAATCAGGATGTGATGAATTACAAAACCTGGGTCATATCCACAATTTAGCGGGTTCGGTGAGTTTAATTTGTGGCGCTCAAGTTACCTGGGAAACTACAGATGTCCTCAGATCCGAAAAAGAATCTCAAGGTTCCACATTATTTGGAGTTTTGGGAAATACCTTGTATCGCAATCGCGGTTTTGCTACAGTCAAACCAATCACAGCTCAATATTACTTCTCCAACCCGAAAACACTCAGTTTGAGAACTGAGTACAACGGGTCAGTGTTTGAAGAGGAGTTAAAACTAGTGGGTAGTAAATACCGCACCAGACAGACAATCATTTCCCGTGCTGGAGAGGAATTGATGATTGGTCAATATTTGGAAAAGAGAATGGACGGTTTACTCTAGGATGGTAAGTGGGGATCATAGAGTAAGCCATACATCTGGCCTGTCTATGGCAAAGAATCACAAAGTCACCCTTTGTTGATAGTGATAGCGTGGCGTAGCCATAGCTAATAATGACTTCCGGTTTTGCGTTGATGCACAGCGGTGACACCATCTTTATTTAAGACCTTGCCATTATCTACCGTGGCATAAACCAGCCAATGGTCACCTGATTCCAATCGACTTTGTACGGAGCATTCCAAATATGCTAAGGATTCAGTGAGAATGGGAGAACCACTTTCAGACTCGTCAGATGGAACACCAGCAAATCGGTTCTGTCCGGGAGCAAAAGGTTTGAGAAAGTGTTTCATCAAACCTATATGCTTACCCTCCGGGAGGATATTAAGGACAAATTTATTACCTGAGTGCATCAACGTTTCTAACGCTCGGTCTTTAGCCACGGCGACGGTTAAACCAGGAGGATTAAAACTAGCTTGAGAAACCCAGGAGGCTAACATGGCGCTGGATATATCGCCTTCCTTGGCTGTCACAATACAAAGAGAACCCACAATCCTGCCAACTGCTTGTTCTACATTTGTGGCTGGTTGGGTGGGAACACGCACCTTTTTAGCCTTTTTCAGTCCTTGAGCAAAGTCAGTACCGGCCTGTTCGCATAATTGTAATGTAGTATCATCGGGTTTAAACTTCACCCGGATAGTATCAAAACCAAACCGAAATCCAGCGTCTTTGAGTTTATTTTCAATTAAATCAACCGCTTCACCACTCCAGCCAAAGGAACCAAAAACCCCGAATAGTTTATCATTAGTAGCCGTAGAAAGGACAATTCCTAAAGCTGTTTGCACCGGAGTAGGTGCATGACCGCCAAGGGTAGGTGAACCGATGACAAAACCAGCAGACTTTTCCACCGCCAGCCGAATTTCTTCTGGTTCTGTAAATTCACAGTTAATGGATTCTACCCCCACGCCAGCCTTAGTAATACCACGAGCGATCGCCTGGGCCAAGGTGGCGGTATTACCATAGGCTGATGCATAAATCAGTGCCACTGTCAAGTCGGATGAGGCTTGTTGTTGAATCCATTGGCGATAGGCTTTAGTCAGTTCGATTAAGCCATAACGCACTATGGGGCCATGTCCAGGAGCATACATTCTGATGGGTACATCAGCAAGTTTATCTAATGCTGTTTCTACTTGCCGAGGGTGAGGAGCCATCAGACAATCAAAGTAATAGCGTCGGTCTTCGTTGATTGCTTCCCAGCCCTCATCAAATACCTGATCGCCACAAATATGCGCCCCAAATAGCTTATCTGAGTATAGGATTTCTGTTTGTGGGTCGTAGGTGCAAAGCTGATCTGCATAACGTGGGTTAGGGGTGGGAATGAATTGTAAATCATGACCTTTACCCAAGTTGAGGGTTTCATCCCCCCGCATAACTTTAATTGGTAAATCTTGATTGTCTAAAGTACTGCGTAAATTTTTAGCCCCAGGGTTAGAACAGACAAAGGTGATCTGGGGTGCAACTTCCCATAATGCCTTGAGAGTAGAGGCCCGATTAGGATTGATATGACCGAGAATGACATAATCAATAGTTTTTAAATCAACCCTTCGCCGTAAATCTTCTAAGTAAATTTGCGTAAATGTTTCCCCTGGAGGGTCAATCACAGCAATTTTTTGCCCCTGAATTATATAAGAATTGGCAGTTGTTCCTTTAGCAAGAGCATATTCAATTTCAAATCTCAGTCTTGACCAACTGCGCGATCGCAGTATTGTAGTATCTGTCCCAATGGGAAGGGCTTGAACGTCACGGGGTTTGTCTACAGAGAAAGTCATAGCTTTAAAACTCATTTTTAACGGATCACCAGTCATCAATCATCTTTTTAGTAATGGTTACCGACTTTCCGATGATGGACAGCCGTTAATGCTTCTGGTTTGGATACTCTTCCTTCGTAGATGTGGCTATATACCGCCCAGTGGTCACCGCAGTCCATCCTACTCACAACTTCACACTCCATGTAGGCTAAAGCGTCGGCGAGGATGGGTGCGCCGTTTTGGGCAGGCTGAGTTCTCACACCTGCAAAGCGGTCAGCACCTGGGGCGAACCGTTTTAAGAAGTGCCTCATGAGTTTTTGGTAATTACCTTCCTCTAAGACATTGAGGACAAAGCGATCGCCTACTTGCATAAGTGATTCAATCGCCCGGTCTTTAGCGACTGCAATGGATAATCCCAGGGGTTTGAAGCTGGCTTGCGCAACCCAGGAAGCTAACATGGCGCTGGATATGTTGCCTTTTTTGGCAGTAATTATATATAGTCCGCCACTGATTCTACCTAGTGCTTTATCTAGGTCTGTATCCAGGGATTTCATAGCTTTGATGCTGCGATCGCGTGTTACCCACTGTCCCAAGTCTGTACCCGCCTCTTCACACAGTTGGTAAGTGTTTTCGGTGGGGGTATCCTTAATGCGAATTGGCGGGAAAACTGTTGTTAATCCCAAGTTACGGAATTTATTTAGTAAAGGATCTACAGGTTCATCGTCTCCGCCGCCGGTTTCAAATATGCCTATGGCTTGTTTTTCTTTCGCAGAGCCTAAAATGGTACTGAGTGCTGCTTGGATATTGGCATTGCTTCCCGCGTTTGGTGTACCCACTACTATTCCTGTACACCGTCCAACTAATTCCCTCAGTTCCTGTAAATCTACCCCTGACCCCAAATCTACGACTTCCACCGCCACATCGGTTTTACTAATACCCTTGGTAATGGCTTGGACAAGGCGATCGCCGTAACCATATTCAGAGACGTAAAATATCCCCACTGCTGTTTCCGCTTTGCTTTGGTTTTGGCTCCAAGTACGGTAGCGCCCTATGAGTTCGGCCACATTGTGAGATAATAACGGCCCGTGACCAGTGCCAATCATATCAATGGTTTTTAGTTCCGCCATGCGTTTGAGGGCAGATAGCACTGAGCGCGCATTAGGCCCCATTAAGCATTCGTAGTAATATTTAAAATCTGCCTCAATGGCTGCTAAGTTGTCGTCAAAGGTGCTATCTGAGCAATAATGCAGCCCAAAAGCATCACAGGTGTAGAGAACTTTGGTTTTGTGATCGAAGCTGAATATGGTATCCGGCCAGTGTAAGTTGGGGGCAATGACAAATTCTAATTCATGACCATTGCCTAAATCTAAGCGATCGCCATTTTTGACAATTTGGCGTTTAAATGGTTGATGTACTAAGTTTTCTAGAAACTGGATTGCTACCTTAGAAGCCACAACGGTAATTTCTGGAGCCATTTGCAACAAATCTTTCACTAAGCCGCTATGATCTGGTTCCGTGTGGCTGACAATTAGATAATTAATTTCTGTGGGATTGATTAATCCCGTGAGTATATCAAAATATAACTGGCGAAACTTTTGGTGAGAAGTGTCAACCAAGGCAGTCTGCTCACCTCGGATGAGAAACGAGTTATAAGTGGTACCGTTTTGCAGACCAAACTCAATATCGAAGCGATCGCGGTCCCAGTCTAAAGAGCGGATTGCTATGGTTTCTTGAGCAATTGCCACAGTTTCTATAGTGAGACGTTTTTGAGTTGTGGATACCATAATTGTCCTCCTTGACGCAATGAGTATTTTTCCCCTATTTGTATTGTGACACGCCTTGATTGTTCAGCTTGATTGAAAAAACTATGACAGAGTTAAAAAAATTAAAAGTGTGAAACCACAGAATCTTTGGTTAGCTTTGGAAATTGGCAATTCCCGCCTACACTGGGGACTGTTCACAGGTGAAACTCTGACCCACACCTGGGACACTGAACATATTTCGGAGTCCATAATACAAAAACTAGCTCAATGTCAAACACTCGATGATGTCCCACCAGAAATTTTGCCTGGCCATGTCAGGAATAGGCAAATAGCCCCTGAGAAAACTCCCCATCCTCCTATATTCTTAGCTTCTGTCGTCCCCGATCAAACCGCAATTTGGCAAAATCACCCTCATGTGCGTGTGATCACGTTAGAGCAAATTCCTCTTTTAAATATGTATCCCACTTTGGGAATTGACCGGGCGCTGGCCTTGTGGGGGGCAGGAAAAAAATTTGGTTTTCCCATACTAGTAATTGACGCTGGAACCGCACTAACTTTTACGGGTGCGGATGCTAATGAGTCTTTGCTAGGAGGCGCAATTCTACCAGGACTGGCTTTACAGTTTACTACTTTAAGGCAAAAAACCGCACAATTACCAGATCTAGAAATAGAAATTATCTATTTACCTCCAAGGTTTGCCTTAAATACACCAGAGGCGATTCAAAGTGGGATTATTTACACTTTACTAGCTGGGATTCAAGATTTTTGCGTGTCGTGGTGGCGGCTATTTCCTGATGCTAAAATAGTCATCAAAGGAGGCGATAGACTTTTATTATTAAAATATCTGCAATTTAAATTTCCAGATATTGCAGCGCGTTTAATTGTCGAAGCAAATTTAATTTTTTGGGGAATGCTAGAAATAGTCAGATTCTTTTAATTAGGCTTTACCGAATTAGTAGTAAAAGTGGGAATTGTTGGAATTACTCTCGATAAAGTTCTGAATATATCGAATGACAATTCCGCTACAATAACCAGGCAAATCATTTCCGGCATGATCAATTATTTTCAACTCTACTTGAGGCAGCAGGCGAGTGTAAGTTTGAGTTTTAACTACTGCATCTAAAGAATCTTGACCACCTTGTAAAATGAGCACTGGAACTTTCATCAAGTGCAATCTTTTATCAACTAATTCTGCTTCAATTTCTGAATCTCGCCTTTGGAACAACATCTGACACGCTGCAGGATATTCTAACAAAGTCCGACGCCAACTAAAATTTTTGTCAATTTTTTCTTTCCAAACCGGAATTTTATTTAATCCCCGACAGAATTTTAATATCTTCAATAAGATTGGTGTACTTTTAACAAATTTTCGCATTTTCCGAAAATATCTTTCCTGTCCTTGTACAGCTACACCTTCTGGTGCTAGCAATACTAAACCATATACTTGATCTGGATACTTCAAAGCATAGCTAGCAGCAATCCAACCGCCAAGAGAATACCCTATCAAGTATACTTTTTCCAATCTCAGAGCTTGAACAAATTCGGCAATACACTCTACCTCTAAATCAATCGAGTAATGAACATTAGGGTTTTCTGACTCACCAAACCCCAATAAATCTGGTGCAAAGCAATGAAAATTATCAGATAGTGACTCAACTACTGATACCCATTGACTGCTATTGTTCCAAGCACCATGTAAGAAAATTACAGGAGTCCCTTCACCAGCTTCACGCCAAAACAAAAGCCCTTGAGTAAGTTGTCTCCGGGAGTTACGGAATAGTGTATGCACTTTAATCTAAGGTTAAATCTCTAATCAACAATACCGTTTATGCTAGTGTTGTCAAGCCGTTCAAATAATCTTCTAACTGGCGCGTGTGGTCATGAGACATTTTTCCTAGAGGTAAAGAATCAGGTTGAAAAGCCTCGATTTCCAAAGCTTCCAAAGTATCTTGAATCTCCATTTCTCCTTGAACTTCAGCTTCAACCAGAATACAAATTGAATGAATGCGAGGATCACGGTCAGGTGCTGAGTAAACTCCTACTAAACGGGTAATTTTTACCAACTCCAGTCCGGTTTCTTCTCTCAATTCTCGTTTGACTGTTTGAGGAATATCCTCTCCCCAATCCACCATACCCCCTGGTAACGCCCAGCAGCCGTCATCGCGCCTTTTAATCAGGACAATTCGACCATCTGGCAATATTGGGATGATACTAGCACCAGTAATAGGATGACGGAAAATCAGACCTAGTACCGTTTGTACTAAGCGCCATAAATTACTTCTCGACTGGGCAAATGTTGCAAAAAAAAGCAATAACATTCAATCTTAAGTTATTTATTGAGTTTGAATGGCAGAAATCAGTTTTTTCTCAAGACTTTGTACAGTATATCAATGTTCTTATTGATTGCCAAAAAAAACATTAGTGTGTATTTATACATTATTCACGTAAGTAATTGACTTTTTGGGTTAGCTATGGCTTAAATACAACTTGATCCACAATAATCAACACCTTGGCACTGGAGAAGCAGTTCTCGGTAGTATTGACATAAATAAATGAAATACGATAGACTAGTATGCTGTTAAAACTATATAATGACTAATCTAGGCCAAAGATATATCAATGACATAAGTAGCTGATGTTCCTTATGTAATGCCTAGTTGGGATTTTTTGTTGTTTATTAAATGAGGTGAACATGGCCAAGCGCCGTAACCCGAAAAAAGAAAAGGCGCTACGTAACCAGGCGTATGCCAGAAAGTTTCGTAAACGGACTACTACAGGAAGAATGCAGAGAAGGTTCCAACAAAGACCTCCTAAGAGTGAGGAAGAAGAGGGCGCAGCCGCAACTGACGCTGAGTCCTAATTCTGTTGACATCTTTTAATTATTTGAGTTTTTGGATTTTCAGGGGGTACATATTATATGTACCCCCTGATTTGTTAATTGGCATTGCGCATTGGGAATAAGCTAGACTAGAAATATCTGCCCATTGCCCACGCTATACTTCTGTTATTCACCAATTTGAGTGCGGGCTGTAGTAATTGCCTGATTTACTTGTGTAAAACCTGTGCCACCGTGGCTATTGCGTGCTGCTACGACTTGACGGGGGGAGATTGCTTGATAAATATCTGTGGCAAATGCTGGATGGAGTTGTTGCCACTCTTCTAATGTTAAATCTTTTAAGAGTTTACCGGCGGCAATAGTGGTTTTCACCACCTGACCAACAAGGTTATAGGCTTCTCGGAAAGGAACACCCCTAGCCGCCAGATAATCTGCCACATCTGTAGCGTTAGAGAAGTCTTCGCTAACGGCTGCTGCTAAACGCTGTGGACAAAATTCCAACCCAGCTTGCAACAATATTGTCATGGCTTCTAGAGACGCTTTGATGGTGTTAACGCTGTCAAATAAACCTTCTTTATCTTCTTGCAGGTCTTTATTATATGCCAGGGGTAGGCCTTTCATAATTACTAGCATTGCTTGGAGATGACCAAATACCCTGCCAGTTTTTCCGCGCACCAATTCGGGTACATCGGGGTTTTTCTTTTGGGGCATAATGCTAGAACCAGTAGCACAGCTATCTTTGAGGGTGACAAAACCAAATTCTTGCGATGACCAGAGGATAATTTCCTCAGAAAGACGGCTGAGGTGAACCATGATTAAGCTGGCCGCACAGAGAAATTCAATCACAAAGTCGCGATCGCTAACTCCGTCCAAGCTATTATCATAAATTGTGTCAAAATGCAATAGTTTAGCTGTGTAATGTCTGTCAATAGGGAAAGTCGTCCCCGCCAATGCACCACAGCCGAGGGGGGAAATATTCACCCGGCGAGCAACATCTCCTAGGCGTTCCCAGTCGCGTTGTGCCATTTGGAAATACGCCAGGAGGTGATGAGCTAAACTCACGGGTTGGGCACGTTGAAGGTGCGTATATCCAGGAATCAAAGTTTCAACGTGGTCTTCGGCTATATCTAGTAATACACGTTGAAATTCTCTTAGTTGGCTGCGGATTGCTTGAATCTGCTCCCGCAGATAAAGTCTAGTGTCGGTACCAACTTGATCATTACGCGATCGCGCCGTGTGCAGCTTTTTACCTATATCGCCGACAATTTCCGTTAGTCGGCGTTCCACAGCAAAATGCACATCCTCTGCATCAATACCCGGCTGAAATTTTCCTTGGCGGTATTCTTGGCGAATCTGTTCTAAACCAGCCACGAGTTGATCCCCCTCTACAGAGGAAATAATACCCGTATGAGCCAGCATTTTAGCATGAGCTTGAGAACCAGTCAGGTCATATTCGATTAATTCGATATCGAAACCTATACTGGCATTAAAACGAGCGATGGCTGGATGTAATGCGGATTCAAATCGTTGACTCCACGTTTGTTCTTTCGTCATAGATAATCTTTTATTTTGAATTGATTTTCTCAGCTGTTCGCAAAATTTGCCCGGCGAGCACAGCAGCACCAAAACCATTATCAATATTCACCACCCCCACACCTGCTGCACAGGAGTTGAGCATTGTCAATAGGGGGGCTAAACCGCCAAAACTGGCACCATAACCAATGCTAGTAGGAACAGCAATCACTGGACAATCTGCTAAACCTGCCACAACACTAGGCAAAGCGCCCTCCATTCCCGCCACAACAATGAGAACTGATGAGGCTTGAATCAAATGGCGATTACTAAGTAAACGGTGAATTCCCGCCACACCCACATCCCAAAGACGCTGTACACGCAAACCAGAAAGTTCTGCTGTTACAGCCGCCTCTTCAGCCACCGGTAAGTCAGCAGTCCCGGCCGAAAGAATACTAATTAAACCGCCAATCTTTGGGTCAATGATGGGGGGACTAATGGCGCAAATTCTCGCCAATTCGTAATATCGTAAATCCCTAATCTTGGGTTGCAGTGCGGTATAAACTTCTGGTTCAATGCGGGTTGCCATCACTACCGGGTTACGGTGGCGCATCACCTGCATAATTTGTACAATCTGCTCTGGAGTCTTACCAGGTCCCCAAATGACTTCAGGGAAACCAGTTCTCAGTTGGCGATGATGATCAATTTTGGCAAACTCACCCACAGATTCATACGACCAACTTTTTAGAGAGTCTAACGCTATATCTGGGGTAACTTGACCATTAGCAACCGCTTCTAAGAGCGATCGCAAACTTTCGGGTTGATTCACGGTAATTTTCAATGAGGGAATAGGAAAATTAGGAGGTCATTTTGATTTCATAAATATTCCAGAATGCGCCACCTAAAGCTGAATACTGAATATTTTCAAATTTATTTCGCACTGCTGACAATGAGTAAGGATTAACCAAATAAATAAACGGTAAATATTCTTGGCTAATCTTCTGAGTTTCCGCATAAATTTCTTTACGTTTGGCCTCGTCTAATTCCCTGGCCGCTTGAATGTAAAGTTCAGCAATTCTCGCCTCCCAAGGAGACACCTCCCAGCCTTCTATTGGCTTTTGTCCCGCCTGGGGTTTTTGATTAAACATATGTAATCCCCCTTCAGGTGACCAGACATTAGCGCCATTATTGGGTTCTAGCCCACCAGTCAAACCTAGTAAAGAAGCATCCCAATCTAGAGTATTAGCTAGCTTATCTGTGTAAGTATTCCATGCCAAGGGTGTGAAATCAACCTGGATCCCAATTTTGCCTAAATCTTGTCTAATTTGTGCCCCCATTGCTTCGCGGATTCTGTTTCCTGCATTTGTTAGTAAGGTGAAACGAACCCGATTACCTTGGTAATCTAATAGTTGACCTTGGGTATTATATTTAAAACCAGCCTTTTTGAGCAATTCTTTGGCTTTTTCAGGATTGTAATCGTAGGTTTTTAGTCCCTGTTCCGGAGACATATAAAAAGGACTCTGGATGGTAATGGGTGAGTCTTGAGTTTGACCCAAGCCGCGGAAAGTATTATTAATCATGGTTTGGCGGTCAATAGCATAAGCTACTGCTTGCCGAAATTCAACTGTATTAAACCAACGAGACTTTATCGGGTCTACCAGAGGTTTACCATCTCTTCTACCTTTGTTGAGATTAAACACAACAAAGGAGGTTCCAGTCGCTGGACCGCCGTTATAGATGGTGAAATTACCCTGTTTTTCTTGCTTTTTGAGCAAAGAAAAGTAATCTGGTGTCACTCCCACAGCATCTAAACCACCAGAACGAAATTGCAGCATTGAAGTATCTGTAGATTCGACAATTGGCCATACTATCCGTTCAATATAAGGTTGAGATTTTCCTTGTGGGCCTTTACGCCAATAATAGGGGTTACGCTGGAAAATTACACGCTGACTTGTATCATAACGCTCTAATTTGTATGGGCCATTGACGATGATTTCATCGACAGGAGTATCAACGCCCCACTTGGAGAGAAATATAGGCTTACCTTCTCGGTCTTTTGTTGTGATGGATTTTTCCAAGACATGGGCGGGTAAAATTGGGATTCCTAATGTTCCCAAAAAGGGCGCAAATGGTTCTGGAGTAGTGAATTTAACCCGCCGGGTATCAATTTTTTCTACTTTAGGTAATGCGCGGCTGTCACCTACTCTGAGAATATCTCTAGTATCTGTGGGAATTTCTTCGTTGAGGTAGATGTCGTTATAAGTGAAAACAACATCGTCTACTGTTAGTGGTTGCCCATCTGACCATTTTAAACCCTCTCTGAGGGTAAAAATAAACCCTAATTTATCATCGGTAACTGACCATGATTCTGCTAACACTGGCTCAATTTCCCCTGTGATGGGATTCTGGGTAGTTAATCCCTCGTAAGTTAAACCGAAAATATTAGGAGATTCGGAACTCAGCGCATAATTAAAGGTTTTCGGATCACTGAGAATGCTGTTGATTAATTGCGGTAATTCTGCGGATTTAGTTGGGAATTTAGATGGGTTACAGGCTATAATTGTCATAGCTGTAAAAGCCACTAAACATATGAATAACCAAAAACCTTTTATTGGTTTAGATATTTTGTTACTGAATATCATAATTTATCGTTTAGTTTTATTAAATAAATTGACTAATCAGTTTTTAGCTGATAATAAAACTATTGCATAAGCACATATACCTTCTTCGCGACCAACGGGGCCTAATTTTTCATTAGTCGTGGCTTTGATGCCGATTTGATTGGGTACTAACTCTAAAACAGAGGCTAAATTAGCACGCATTTTTTCAATATGCGGCTTTAATTTGGGACGTTCTGCTACTACTACCGAGTCAATATTACCTATTTGCCAACCTTGTTCCTTGATGAGTTGATGTACTTGAGTTAATAGAACTACACTATCAGCCCCAGCCCATTGGGGATCAGTGGGAGGAAAATAATGACCAATATCCCCCAAGGATAAGGCCCCTAACATAGCATCCATGATGGCGTGAATGAGGACATCAGCGTCACTATGCCCTAATAAACCAAATTCGTGAGGAATTGGGATTCCTCCCAGAATTAAAGGGCGATCGCTGACTAATTTGTGGATATCGTAGCCGTTGCCAATGCGAATATTCATGGTTATGATTAGTTATTTTGTCGTGATGGGTCATTGGGGAATGTCTTTTCCCCCAATTGCTGCTTCTCCTGTTGCCATTTTTGCAGCAAATCGGGACGGCGATCAGCCGTTCTTTTGAGTTGTTGCTGATATCGCCATCGAGCTATTTCCGCATGATTTCCAGATAGTAAGACATCGGGAACTTTCCAACCGCGAAAATCAGCCGGGCGAGTGTACTGGGGGTAATCTAGCAATCCCTCCTCAAAACTTTCTGCCTTCAGGGACTCGACTTTACCTACAGTACCTGGTAAAAGCCTGACTACACCATTGAGCAATGCCATAGCCGGAATTTCTCCCCCGGTGAGAATAAAATCTCCTAAAGATACCTCCCGATTGACTAAATGGAGTACCCTCTCATCTACTCCTTCGTAATGGCCGCAGATGACTACTAGCTGGTCATAATTCGTAGCCAATTCCTTCAATAGGGGTTGATTCATGGTTTGACCCTGGGGGCTCATAAAAATAATCTCTCTGCGTGGTAGACTTGGCAACGATTCCACAGCAGCAAAGATTGGTTCTGGCTTCATCAGCATCCCTACGCCACCGCCATAGGGTTCATCGTCAGCCTTATGGTGCTTATCGGTGGTAAAATCCCTGGGGTTAAGCAGATTTACTTGAGCAATCCGTTTAGCTAAGGCTTTGGCTAGCAGACCGGAACTTAAAAGTGAGGTAAAACAGTCAGGAAAAAGTGTAACTATATCAAAGCGCACAGTAATTCGTATTGGAGAACACTAATCTTAAATTTGAATGTCTAGCAAACACAATCGCTCAATGTAGGATAGAACTACAGACAAGTTTAATCAAGAGGATTTTATGAACGATCTCAGAAAATCTCTTGATTTTAGTAGGATCAAAAGTTTTTCTAATTACTTAATTTGTGTTTAAATATTGTCACAAGTACATTTAAATTAATAATCTGAGCAAGTTAACAACTTCAGTGGCTGCATAGGCCCAGCCTCAAGAAAAGCGTGTTAAAACCTGATAGACCGCAATACCAGAGGGGAAAAGGACATTTCGTCAAAGGGGGGAAACCCACCGAACACAAGTGTCATCTCCAGTCTCCCCAGCATTATTTTGCCAGTCTGGAAAAAGTGTACAGGTGAACAACAAGGCACCGGCTTTGAGGAACAGTAAACAACACATGAATATTAAGGCTTATCCTAACGGAGACGCTACGGGAACATGTGGATCAGTCCAGAAGTTAAATCGGCAAGTTACCCCGATGCTAAGTTTAGGACAAGTTTCTCCCCCAAAAAGCGAAGTGCAATCGCTTCCTTGGTGTTAGCCATTCCCCTGAGTGTCCATAGCCATACCTTGTTCTATTCACCTGAAGTTGTTGACAGGAGAAACACAATGCCGCAATTAAAAGCTAAATCGCTGGAAATGAGGACACCCCAAGCAACTAAAACCGCCGTTCTGGTTATCGGAGGCGCAGAAGATAAAGTTCATGGACGCGATATCCTCAGAACTTTTTTTGGCCGTGCTGGTGCTAGTAAGGCCTATATTACAATTATTCCATCGGCTTCTCGCGAACCAGCTATCATCGGTGGTAGATATATTCGCCTATTTGAAGAAATGGGTGCAGACAAAGTCGAGATTTTAGACATACGCGAACGCGAACAGTGTGAAACCAGCCTTGTCAAAGAGTCCTTGGAATCCTGTAGTGGTGTATTTCTCACTGGAGGCGACCAATTGCGTCTTTGTGGCGTACTCTCAGATACGCCAGCTATGGAAATTATCCGCCAACGGGTACGGGACGGACAACTGACACTGGCCGGTACTAGTGCTGGAGCCGCAGTGATGGGGCATCATATGATTGCTGGTGGTGGTAGTGGTGAAACTCCAAATCGTTCCCTGGTCGATATGGCAACGGGTTTGGGTTTTATTCCGGAGGTGATTGTTGACCAGCATTTTCACAATCGTAATCGCATGGGTCGGTTGATTAGTGCGATCGCCGCTCATCCCGACCGCCTAGGGATTGGAATTGATGAAGATACTTGTGCTGTATTTGAACGTGATGGTTGGCTACAAGTTGTCGGTAAAGGAAGTGTCACTATTGTCGATCCCACAGAAGTGAGCCACACCAACGAGCCTCATGTGGGCGCTAATGAACCTCTCACCGTGCATAATTTACGATTGCACATCCTCAGCTATGGCGATCGCTTTCACCTATATCAGCGGACTGTATTACCTGCTGTACACCGGATCGACCGCTAAAACAAGGGGGAGGAAAAATATGGCTTACGCCACGCTACCCTATCAAATTCCCAAAAAACTAGACTCCCCCAATGACCAAGTACCCTGTTTTGTTGCTAGCCCCGCTAACACTAACACAAAAACTGTTCACCATAAACAGTTTAGCGGTCAATTTCAGTAAGAAACTAGAATTTTGGTTCCGAATCTCCATCTACCTATTCCCATGAGAATCCTCAAGATCCAGACCTTACGTGGCCCAAATTACTGGAGCATTCGACGCCACAAGCTAATCGTTATGCGACTCGATTTAGAGAACCTTGCCGAGACGCCCTCGAATCAAATCCCTGGCTTTTACGAAGGATTAGTAGAGGCTCTGCCAAGTCTGGAAGGTCATTACTGCTCCCCTGGCTGTCGCGGCGGTTTTCTGATGCGGGTTAAGGAAGGCACTATGATGGGCCACATCGTGGAACACGTAGCCTTAGAACTGCAGGAATTAGCCGGAATGCATGTCGGCTTTGGGCGCACCCGCGAAACTGCCACACCTGGGATTTTCCAGGTGGTGATCGAGTATCTGAATGAGGAAGCAGGACGCTACTCGGCGAGAGCAGCTGTGCGGCTTTGCCAAAGTATCGTTGATAGAGGTCGTTATCCAAAAGCAGAACTCGATCAAGATATTTTAGACCTACAAGATTTATGGCGTGAATCCTCTTTAGGTCCTTCGACTGAAGCAATTGTCAAAGAAGCTGAAAGAAGAGGTATTCCCTGGACACAGTTGAGTGCCCGGTTTTTGATTCAATTGGGTTACGGCGTGAATCAGAAGCGGATGCAAGCAACTATGACTGGTAATACCGGAATTTTGGGAGTCGAATTAGCTTGCGATAAGGAAGCTACCAAACGCATTCTGGCAGCATCTGGAGCCCCAGTACCCAAAGGTACAGTGATCAACTTTTTTGATGATTTGGAAGAAGCCATTGAATATGTGGGTGGCTATCCTATTGTCATCAAACCATCTGATGGTAACCACGGGCGTGGAATTACCATTGATATTAGAGAGTGGGATGAAGCCGAAGCGGCTTATGAAGCAGCCCGATTAATTTCTCGCTCTATTATTGTTGAGCGCTATTACGCCGGGCGAGACCATCGGGTGCTGGTTGTAAATGGCAAAGTGGTAGCCGTAGCGGAACGGGTTCCGGCTCATGTTGTCGGCGATGGTCGGTCTACCATTGCTCAACTGATCGAGGAAACCAACCAAGACCCTAATCGTGGTGAAGGACATGATAATATCCTCACCAAGATTGAATTAGACCGTAGCAGCTACCAATTATTAGAAAGGCAAGGCTTAACCCTTAAGAGTGTACCACCTAAAGGGACAATTTGTTATTTACGGGCAACAGCTAATTTGAGTACTGGGGGAAGTGCCATAGACCGCACGGATGAAATCCACCCGGAAAATGTCTGGTTGGCTCAAAGGGTGGTGAAAATTATTGGTTTGGATATAGCCGGCTTAGATATTGTCACTACAGATATTAGCCGTCCTTTGCGCGAGGTAGATGGGGTAATTGTGGAGGTGAATGCAGCGCCAGGATTCCGGATGCATGTAGCTCCCAGTCAAGGTATACCCCGGAATGTTGCTGGGGCGGTTATGGATATGCTGTTTCCCCATGAACAGTCAGGTCGGATTCCGATTTTGAGTGTCACAGGTACTAATGGTAAAACAACCACTACTCGACTGTTGGCACATATTTATAAGCAGACAGGCAAGGTCATAGGATATACAACTACAGATGGGACGTATATCGGTGAATACTTAGTGGAGTCAGGAGATAATACTGGACCCCAAAGCGCCCATGTGATTTTGGAAGATCCCACTGTGGAGGTGGCAGTGCTGGAAACTGCTCGCGGTGGAATCCTACGCTCCGGTCTAGGTTTTGATCTGGCTAATGTCGGTGTAGTATTGAATGTATCCGCTGACCATTTGGGTATAGGTGATATAGATACCATTGAGCAGTTGGCTAATTTAAAGAGTGTAGTAGCAGAAGCCGTATTTCCTGACGGTTACGCTGTGCTAAATGCCGATGACCATCGGGTAGCAGCTATGGCCCAGAAAACTAAAGCTAATATTGCCTATTTTACTATGAATCCTGATGCTGAGTTGGTGCGTCAGCATGTACAGCAGGGGGGTGTCGCGGCGGTTTATGAGAATGGCTATCTGTCTATTGTTAAGGGCGATTGGACACACCGCATAGAAAGAGCCGAAAATATTCCCTTGACCATGGGCGGACGAGCCGGTTTTATGATTGCTAATGCTTTGGCGGCTAGTTTGGCGGCTTTTGTCCAGGATGTGACCATAGAACAGATTCGCGCCGGGTTGAAGACTTTCCGGGCCTCGGTGAGTCAAACCCCCGGAAGAATGAATTTATTTAATTTGGGTAAGTATCATGCTTTGGTAGATTACGCTCACAATCCCGCCAGTTATGAGGCTTTAGGTTCTTTTGTGCGAAATTGGACTACGGGAGAGCGCATTGGCGTTGTCGGTGGTCCAGGCGATCGCCGGGATGAAGATTTTGTCACCTTGGGGAAATTGTCGGCAGAAATTTTTGACTATATTATTGTCAAAGAAGATGATGACACCAGGGGGCGATTACGTGGGTCAGCGGCGGATTTGATTACTAACGGTATTACCCAAGTTAATCCAAATTGTCCTTATGAGTCAGTTTTGGATGAAACTACGGCAATTAATAAAGCCTTAGATATGGCTCCCGATAACAGTCTAGTAGTAATTTTACCAGAAAGTGTGAGTCGAGCCATCAAGTTAATCAAGCTGCGGGGTTTAGTAACAGAGGAGGTACAGCCACAAAATACCTCCACCACAATCATAGATACTCAAAATGGGATGACATCTTCTGTGATCAAGACTTTACCTTAGTTGGGGTTGTAGAGACGAATCTATGGCGTCTCTACTTCTAAATATTGCTGTTCTCCTATGGCTACCCCTCCTTAGCTATCACCCTGGGCGTCATCATCCTGAGAGTTCAATTCTTCCTTGAACCCCCGTAAGGTTTTACCCAATGCATTTCCCAATTCAGGAATTTTTTTAGGGCCAAAAATTACGATAGCTACAATGGCAATTATGACTACTTCCGGCCATCCTAGTCCAAACATTATGGTTATCCTTTATTCAAGTATAATTAAAGACACAACTTTAGATCATAAAATTCTCTAGTGCCAAGTTTATCTAAATAGATGAGCAATATTTGGGTTTATTTTAGAGTATCTCCCAGGTGAGACCAAGGCAGTAAAAATTTTAGAATCTTTTCTCAGTTTTACTTTGAATTTGACACTCACCAGGTTTAAAGACAGGGGCTAGAAACCAACCTTTAACAGTACTGGGAAAGCAAAAGACCCTAGACGCTCAAGACAACTATTTTTCAAATTGCAATTGGGCTGACTTTTAAATTGTTTTTGGTTTGGTAATTCTATGCTTTCTCAATGGGGATATTTAAC
The DNA here is from genome assembly GCF_028331025.1 of Anabaenopsis arnoldii. NCBI lineage: Bacteria > Bacillati > Cyanobacteriota > Cyanophyceae > Nostocales > Nodulariaceae > Anabaenopsis > Anabaenopsis arnoldii. Next base: position 29,030 of record NZ_JAQMUH010000066.1, read on the forward strand.
CAATGACTTAATTCATGAGCTAGCCATTCCAGTTCCGCTTCAGATTGAATAGCACCATGATTAACACTCAGAGGGTATTTTGTCACTCCCACCCAAATTTCTAACTTTGCTGGGTGGAGAATATCACCCATAGCATCTTCGACGTATCGAGGAATATAAGCGATCTTAGTAATATTTTCCCGAGGCGCCGGGAGGAAACGATGCCATTTAAATCCGAATAATTCATCAGTAAAGGTCATTTGCTGCTCATCGAAACGCAGGCGGGTGCGTCTAAATAGAGAGTCAAATAAACAATAATACAATATGAAATAACCCATACCCCACAGCATCAATCCCTGTAAGGCAACGAAAAAATTGATGGTAAATAGCCCCCCAATTGTCCCCACGAAGCCACCAAAGAACAAAAACATACCAAACAAACCACTGAATAACATCGAAAACTTCCAACCAGCCGATGGGATGAGAATTTCCAGATGATCCCAATCCTGGGAAAGTTGAATTTTACTCCCCACAGGTTTAACCATATTTAAAGGGAGGGGGCTTTTCAAGTCCGACTCATTCAAAGCTTTCAGGGCTTCTAAAGCCGAACTTGGTCGCCGTTCTAGGGTTGGTTCAGTCATCCACCTTAACCAGCGAGTCAACCCTGGACTCAGGTGAGTTACTTGTTCAAACTGAATGCGAAAATCTTTTTGGGGTAAATCGGCAGGATGATTACCGCTGACTAAATAAATTAATGTTGCGCCTAAACTATAAAGGTCAGAAGTTGGAACAGTACGCCCCCCAAATTGCTCTGGAGGCATATAGCCATATGTTCCGACTACAGTTCTAGTCCCGGCTTCTGTATCAAGTACATTTTGCACAGAACCGAAATCTACTAGGTAAACTTGACCGACATGATGAGCGGAGCGCTCACCCAATAAAATATTGCTAGGCTTAATATCACGGTGAATCACAGGTGGATGCATCCCATGTAGGTAGATGAGAATTTCTAAAAGCTCTGTGGCTACCTGTTTGATTTCAGATTCTGTAAAAGTCCGTCCAACTTTGATGTATTGTTCTAAAGTTTGACCTGAAATATAGCTCTGTACTAGAGCAAATCCTTTAAGCTTGGGTAAATTTACTTCAAAATAGTCTAGATAACTGGGGATAGCGGGATGGGACAAAGATTTTAAAATTTTGGCTTCGCGCTCAAATAGCTTGAGATCATCCCATTCAAAGTCACTGCTAAAAGAAAGTAACTTGACGACTACTAACTCCCCTGTGGTTTTATCCCTGGCTAAGAACGTCCGTCGCCCTGATTTCTTTCCTAATAGCTGCTGGACTTCGTAGCGATCGCCTAAGATTTCGCTGATCATTATGATTGCTAATAACGCTAAGTTCTCAAGCTTTTTTGGCTTATGGCTTGTCAAATTGGGCAAGCTGATACATTTAGTATAATTGTGTTTTTCTATGCCTTCCCAACTTTGGCCTTATACTACTCCTGGTATTCCCGATGAATTATTTGAGCATTTACCGGGTATTCCCTTCAGTCAGCGAGAACTGAGACTATTATTAATTTCCCAACTGCGGCTCAAATCTGATTCAGTATTATGGGATATTGGCGCGGGAACAGGGACAATTCCTGTAGAAGCTGGACTACTATGTCCTAACGGACACATTATAGCAGTGGAACGGGATGAAGATGTAGCCAACTTAATTAAGCGCAACTGCGATCGCTTTGAAGTCAAGAATGTGCAAATAATTGAAGGTAGCGCCCCAGACTGTTTGCATCAGCTGAAGCTATCCCCTGATCGCGTCTGCATTGAGGGTGGAAAACCCATAGAGGATATTTTACCAGCCGTATGGCATTATTTGCCCGCATCAGGGAGGGTTGTGGCCACAGCTACTAATCTAGAAGGACTATATGCTATTTCTCAAAGCTTCTCACTGTTGCGAGCTAGAAATATTGAAGTTGTCCAGTCTGCTGTCAACCGTTTGGAGACGCGGGGCTTTTCTCAAACCTTTGTGGCTGTTGATCCCATCTTTATCCTGAGTGGTGAGAAACTAGACTAGTTTAGGAGGATCAAAACTGAGGCATCCAGGATAAATTAGAGCTTCTACTATGGCTTAGTCCACGCTACGCTATTAGACTTTATCTTTATACTTCATACTCATTTCTATGCCTTGGTCTCGGATTATTAGTGGAATTGTGGCGATCGCCCTGGCTCTAGCGGCTACCCTTTTAGGTGGTTGGTACTTTACTATCGCCATTGCGGTGGTGGTTCTTTTAGGTCAAGAAGAATATTTTAATTTGGTAAGAGCTAGAGGTATTTTACCGGCTGCTAAAACTACCATGTTTGTCAGCCTAGCTTTACTAGTGATTTGTAACTTTAATGAAAGTTTGGCTGATGCTGTGATGCCAATAGCAGGGACATTAATTTGTTTTTATTTATTGTTTCAACCAAAAATGGCTACAATCGCCGATATTTCCGCCTCGATTATGGGACTATTTTATGTTGGCTACTTATCAAGTTACTGGGTAAGATTGCGTAATCTTGATAGTTTAGCCTACAGCAATATGCCCTATGGCTACGCCACGCAAGCTAACGGTAGTTACTGGCCCAATATTGGCAACTTCCAGGAAGAAAGTTTAGCATCCTTACCTCCAGGCTTAACTTTAACAGTGTTGACTTTCTTTTGTATTTGGGCTGCTGACATTGGTGCGTATGTTATTGGCAAATTCTTCGGTAAAACCCGTTTGTCTGATATCAGTCCCAAAAAAACCGTTGAAGGGGCGGTATTTGGAATTATAGCCAGCGTCGCTGTAGCCTTGGTAGGAGCCTATTATCTGCACTTGCCAAAATTCCTCTTCACTGGTGTAGGATTGGGTTTACTGATTGGTATTGCTAGTCTGTTAGGTGACCTCACTGAGTCTATGCTCAAGCGTGACGCTGGCGTGAAGGATTCAGGCCAGTTGATCCCCGGTCATGGTGGTATTTTAGACCGCACTGATAGTTATATTTTTACAGCCCCGTTGGTTTACTATTTTGTGACGCTTTTATTACCATTGATTGCAAATCTCTGACCTGTGGAGAATGGGGACTGTAGGCTAAACCATTTACCCCGGATCCAGGTTTCATCTCTCCTCAAGGATTAATCTTAATCATTCCTTGGCAAATCATCTGACCAGGGATCACACTCATTTCTTGAATATCGACATCTGAGCCAAGATTCAGATTGTAACTGCGCTCATCCTTTAACAGAGATGCTTCGTTTTGCATGACTTGGATATTGTCTAGCTTCAACTCATGACCGCCAATTAAGGAGCAATTGAAATTAATTTCCAGATGCGTGGCTTCACTTGCATATGATATAATACACCTGAGGAGAATTTTATTATTATCAAGTATTATTCTTTGCCAGGAAATTGGCTTGGCTCTCAAACCAATTTCTGGTAATATTTTCAACAATAGATCATTTAAACCAGTAGAGAATAATTCAGATGAGAGCGAACTATTCAGGTCTTTCTCTTCTACCATTAATTGAACAGAAACAGGTACTATTTTTAATAGTCGTAGTGCCTGTCCCTTGAGTATTGAGGCGATATTTACCTGAATATTTTCTGCTAACAGTTGAATTTGTGTGAGATGAATACCTTGATACACTGCATTAGTCGCAAAAATAGATACCCAAGGAACACAACCAGAGAGAATTTGGCGATCGCTCGCTTTAATTTCTACATCTAACTGCGATACTTGGCTGACCTGTGATTTTAACCACAGTTTGAGGGCTGTTGTCAGTGTATGTGTGATGATCCGGATTTTAGGTGGATTTTTGCTTAGGGAATTTTTCTCGGACATGGAACAACTAGGTTGATGGGTACTCGCTCAGTAACTAAGTGAGGCGAAATTAGCCTTAAATGTAACATTTATCTCTATTCTGCACAAAATTTAAATCATATGATTATTTAAATCGAAAAGACTATACACAATAATTTCATTATGGAGGAACGGGTACAAAAGATTCTAGCTCAGTGGGGGATTGCCTCACGTCGTGAAGCTGAAGAAATGATTCGGCGATCGCGAGTGCGGATCAATGGTGTCACAGCACATTTAGGTCAAAAACTTGATCCAGAAAAAGATAAAATTGCCGTAGATGGTCAGCCAGTTTCTGCCCAACGGCGTCCACCCTTGATATATTTATTACTACACAAACCTGCGGGAGTAGTTTCTACTTGTGACGACCCCCAAGGAAGAAAAACAGTTTTGGATTTACTCGCACCCGAGTTACGCCAGGGTTCAGGTTTGCACCCAGTTGGTCGTTTAGATGCACAATCAACAGGAGCATTAATCCTGACAAATGATGGAAATCTCACATTTGGACTCACCCATCCACGTCACAGGATTCCTAAGACTTATCGGGTACTAGTAAAGGGACATCCCCCGGAAGCGGTGCTAGAAATGTGGCGTGAAGGGGTTGTCTTGGGGGGAAAAAAAACACTTCCTGCTACAGTAAATTTTATAGGAACTATTGCCAAAAATAGCCATTTAGAAATAGTTTTAAAAGAGGGGAGAAACCGACAGATTCGCCGTGTAGCTGAACAGTTGGGATATCCAGTAATTAAGCTACATCGTACTGCCATAGGTCCGATTCAATTAAAAAGGCCAAATTTGCCCTTATTACATGAGGGTAAATATCGTTCACTTAATGATGCTGAAGTTCGCTTTTTGCAAAAACAAATTAAGCATCTACCCGTTAAAGATTGAGATGAGATCAGGAATGGAACGAAAGCATGAAGTGGCTCAAAAGTAAAGATAAACCCGAAATTAGAGTTTCATTAAAACAACAACAATCGGAAAAATTGGCAGAACTGGGAGCTTACCTGTTGGCTGTCCGTCAAGAAAGAAGTTTATCACAAGAAGACATAGTAATTTTAACCAAAATTCCCCAGAAACTCTTAGATTCCATTGAACAAGGTAAATTAGATGATCTGCCAGAACCAGTTTATATTAGAGCTTTAATCAGACAATTTGCCGAAGCATTAGGCTTAAATGGAGTAGAATTGTCCAATACTTTTCCTCTGGGTTTTCCACCCGTGAGTTTAGCACCTACTGGGAAAGTTCATTTAAGTGGTCTACTACGTCCTGTTCATCTTTACTTACTTTACATACTTGTCATTGTATGCTCTGTAAGTAGCTTATCTCGCCTGCTAAATAATACTACTCTGAGCGATAGCAATCAACAGCCAAAACAAGAAACTGTGTTAAAACCACAGCACAATCAAGTAAATTCCCAAGCATCAAACCAGTTCCAAAGTGTTAGCGGTAGATTGAATCGCATCAATAACAGTGACTCACTGCATATTGGTGTGACATTAAAAGCATCATCATGGATTCGTATTATAGCTGATGGCAAAATTGAGTTTGAAGGCGTTCTCCCAGAAGGAAGTCAGCGCAGTTGGAAAGCCCAACAGCAACTAACGGTGAAAACCAATAATGCGGGTAGCGTATTAATCAGTGTCAATCAGCAAGAAGCTAAACAAATGGGAGAACCGGGGAAAGAGAGAGAAATCAAGATTGCTGCTAGACCAAAGTCCTGAGGAATAAACAGCTGTTTATTCCTCACTTCTCCTGGGGTGCGCGTCCATAAAGTTGAGTCAGATTTTTCAGACGCTCTCCTAGTTCTCTTGTTAACAATGAGGACTGGTAACGCCAACCCCAGTTACCCTCAGCAGTGCTGGGAAAGTTCATTCGCGCCTCGCTTGCTAAACCTAAAATATCCTGCAAAGGAATAATTGCTTGATTAGCGATGGAACTCAAAGCCAGTCGAATTACATCCCAGTGGACACCTTCTGGACTAATGCAACCTAAATAAAGTAATAAATTGCGCTTTTCCCAATCGTTAGCTTGATTAAACCAGCCTACAGTTGTGTCATTATCGTGAGTACCCGTATAAACTACAGCATTACGTGTATGGTTAAAAGGTAAAAAAGGATTACCGGGATCAGAACCAAAAGCAAACTGCAAAACTTTCATCCCAGGAAATTCATACTTGTCCCGTAATGCTTCTACTTCTGGGGTAATTACCCCCAAATCTTCCGCTAAAACTGGTAGTGTACCTAGTTTCGCTTTAATCGCATCAAATAACTCATCTCCTGGAGCTTTCAACCACTCTCCATTCATGGCTGTCTCTTCTCCCCTTTCCACAGCCCAGTAGGCTTCAAATCCGCGGAAATGGTCAATGCGAATCACATCTATATAATCGAGCATCGCTTCAAAGCGACCCACCCACCATTTAAAATCTTGCTTTTGTAATTCTTGCCAATTATAAACAGGATTACCCCATAATTGACCAGTTTCACTAAAGTAATCCGGTGGAACTCCCGCCATTAAAGCTGGTTCTCTGGTTTCTTCATCAAGACAAAATATCTCGGGGTGCGCCCACACATCAGCACTATCTTGGGCTACATAAATGGGAATATCGCCAATAATGTAAATGCCGCTCATATTGGCATAGGATTTAAGTTCAGACCACTGGCGGAAAAATTCAAATTGGACAAACTTATAATAGAAGATTTCCGATTTTAATTTTTCCCTAGCTTTATCTATTGCTGCTGGTTCACGCTTGACCAGTTCCGCCTCCCAAGTATGCCAACTGGTATTATTATGAGTGTCTTTGAGCGCCATAAATAAGGCGTAATCATCTAACCAATAGGCTTTGCTGTCACAAAAACCAGCAAATTCCTTTTGTTGTAAAGGTGTGGCCTTAACTTGAAAATGATTACAAGCTTTTTGTAGCAAAGCAGTCTTGAGAGACTTGACTCCCTCATAGTCTATCTGAGAGTCGTTAAATACTGGTAAATTAGCAAAGTCCTCTTCAGTTAGTAAACCTTGCTCTTGCAGCTGTTCTGGACTGATGAGCATAGGGTTTCCCGCCATGGCTGAATATGCAGCATAAGGAGAATTACCGTATCCCGTTGGTCCTAAAGGTAAAACTTGCCAATATTGCTGGTAACTCTCTCTGAGGAAATCAATAAATTTATAGGCTTCTAAGCCTAAATCTCCAATACCAAATCGGCTGGGGAAGGATGTAGGATGCAATAAAATACCACTGGATCTAGGAAAAGGCATATTTAAGTTCAAATATAACAAGAAGTTATCCCATCAAATCTATCATGACTTACAGAAACCCCGCACCCACCGTTGACATCATTATTGAATTGGTAGACCGTCCACATCGACCAATAGTATTAATTGAGCGACAGAATTTACCTTTTGGTTGGGCTATTCCCGGTGGTTTTGTTGATTATGGTGAACCTGTAGAGGTGGCGGCGCGACGAGAAGCACAGGAAGAAACGGGTTTGAAAGTCGAGTTAATTACACAATTCTTGGTATATTCTGACCCTAGTCGCGATCGCCGTCAGCATACCATCAGCATTGTGTTTTTAGCAACAGCCACGGGGGAACCAATGGCAGGTGATGATGCCAAAAATATAGGCATTTTTGAGTCTTGGCGTGTACCGAGTAATTTATGTTTTGACCATGATCGCATTCTCCGGGATTATTGGCATTATCGCCATTATGGGCTACGTCCCCAGTTGGGTTTTGATTAATTAACCACAGATGTACATAGAATAAAATGAATAAATTATTACTCTATAATGTGTTGGTAGTACTTGAGGGTGCATTATGAATGTTGAGGAATTGTTAGAGCAATATGCCGCAGGAGAACGGCAATTTCAAAACGCCAATTTTAGCGGTGTAGACTTGAGAGGGGCACAGTTAAATGATATAGATTTACACAAAACAGATTTAAGTGGAGTAGATTTAAGTGAAGCTAAATTAAAAAAAGCTAATCTCTGGGAAGCAAATCTGTCTAGGGCTGCTTTAAAATGTACAAATTTGACTCAAATTAGGGGCTATCGGCTTAATTTAAGTTGGGCTGACCTGACTGGTGTTGATTTAAGTTTTGCAAATTTGGAAGAGGCGAATCTTTCTGGCGCAAATTTCACCCAAGCTAACCTAATCCATACTAATCTGATGAAAGCATTATGGGAAAACTGCAATCTGCACAAAGCCCAACTTCGGGGAGTCCGGTTAGATAAATCTAATTTGTCAGGGGTGAATTTAGCTCAGGCGAATTTAGTTGGGGCTTCTCTAGAACAAGCAAACCTCAAGGGGGCCTGTTTGCAAGGGGCTAATTTGGAAAGAGTCTGTCTGACAGATGCAAATTTAATGCTAGCAAATTTCGATGGTGCAAATTTACAACGGGCAATTTTAACCGGAGCCAATATTTATGGGGCGAGCTTTGACAATGCTGACCTCACTGGTGCAATAATGCCTGATGGGGAAGTGTACCAACAGCCAAACACCTGTGACGGAGAAATTGGCACAGGGGAAACATTATTAGAAAACATGATATCTATGAATCGTCAAGTAATTCGTACTGATAAAGCACCGGCTCCGGTGGGACCCTATAATCAAGCCATCGCCGCTAACGGTCAAATGATCTTTGTGGCTGGACAAATTGCCATTGACCCCCGACTGGGTGATGTCATCTACACAGATGATGTTAAAAAGCAAACTGAGCAAGTTATGGCTAATCTAGAAGCTATTCTGACAGCCTCTGGTGCCACATTTGAAAGTGTGGTCAAAACTACAGTATTTTTAGCTGATATGAATGATTTTGCCGTAGTCAATGCGGTTTATGCTCAATATTTTCCTGAAGCTACAGCCCCAGCCCGTGCTTGTGTCCAGGTTTCTCGTCTACCAAAGAATGTTTTGGTAGAAATCGATTGTATTGCGGTTGTTTAGCCTATTTTTGCCACAGGAAAATATTAGGCGATCGCCTAGATTGTACAGTCAATCCTAGGGCGATCGCCTTCAACTTCAGCCGAAAATTATTATTAATAATAATTGCCAATACCCATTGCCAAACAACAGGCAAGACAAAGAATGTTTTATGGAAGGATCACAAGCTTACCAGCGGTTTCAACCAATTTCCCGATGATGTATGACTCCCTGTGGGCAATTATGTGACTGCTGTTGCTTCTTGCAATGAGCAAAATGCTTATCCATAATTGCCGGAACTTGTGTATATGGAATACGACTATAACGGGTTTTGTCTGGCATCACTATATTAGGGCCAGCCTTGCATTTTTTCATACAGCCAGTACCTTTAATACTCACTTGATCTTCCAACCCACGATGACTTAAAGCAGCCTCCAACGCTTGACAAACTGCTTTACCGCCACGCTTCATACAATCAGACTTGTGACACACCAAAATAGTGTCTTTATTTTTACTTATTTTTTCCTGCGTGTTTTTGATGTCCGGGGGTTCTATGACTGAGGTAACCGTTGCAACCGTCTCGATATGAGAACGTACTGCCATCACACGCTCCGCTTTCAATATAACTTTATCTTTTTTTATATCATGCTTTTGAGAACCAACAACTTGCAGCCAACTACCAGGCGCTAAACGCAAGTCAAAAGCCGCGCGTAAATGTTTAGCAAGTTTAACATAGCATTCACCCTCAGCAGTGTCTAATAACAAGCCCTTGAGGTTGTAGCCATCTTTAATGACAAAATCTATGAATTTTCCTTCTAGGCGAAATTCCGATATTTCTCTACTGTAAGATGCACTCATTTTGCTTAATCTCTCCTTAACTAACTCAGCCTAAATAGGTGTTGTGTGTCAAAACTTCAGAAATTTCGGTAACGACTTTTCCAGCAGCATTCCAGACTCCAAATCAAATCCTGTCGAGATGCTGTTAACTGCTGTATTACAGACCAGACTTGAACCATTGCTAAAGGGGTGTTAATCTCAACCCTCAATGGTTGGTTAGTCTCACAGGAACAGGGGATATCTAATTCATGTAAGCGTTTATACACTTGCCATCGGTCTGCCCAGTCCACCTCTACGCCTACAATAAAATTTTTCTCGATTTGTGAACGTAACCGTTTCAACAGACTAGCCCTCAACTTGCAACCCATTAGTGCTTTAAGCCCCTGAACTGAAAAATCTTGGGGAATAATGCCTCTTTAATATCAGCATACCTTAAATGAAAAGTTTTCTCAATTGAATCAAAAAAAGATCACAAATTTCTCATACTTTCCGGTTATGAATTAGGAAGTGGGTAGTGGTGAGTGTGGGAGGAATAGGCGATTGAGTTGTGACTCATTGCGACCAATGACTGGAAATCTCCCATGTTTGAGCGGGAAAATGACTGAAATTGTTAAACTTCATCCCCTAGAAGGTTAAAATTTTACTAATTCCCCTAATTACCTGGGTTGTTTGGCGGGTGGAAACGTAAAGATCATCTCCTTTGCTGATGAAAAACCTGAAAGTTGGAAGGGATGAGATTGGTTATGTTTAGAAAATAATTGCTAGATACTGTTATTAGTTGATTAATCATAACTGTGATGAGATCCCTGGCATCATTCCAGTTCTCATAAAAAACCATATTTACAGAAATAAAAATCTAATTTTTTTGTTATTAATCGCTGTTGATTTCTTCTAAAAATGTTAATATATAAAAGATAAGCAGTTAAAAGCCATAACTGTGAAAAAGCGAGGAGAACAATGTCTGATACACAAACTTTAGTACAAAATTTTGGTCAGGTTTATGACAATCCTGTACTGCTAGATCATAGTGTTACTGCTCCGGTAACAGAAGGTTTCAACGTTGTGTTAGCTAGCTTCCAAGCACTATATTTACAATATCAAAAGCATCATTTTGTAGTAGAAGGTTCAGAATTTTACTCACTGCATGAGTTCTTTAGCGACAACTACGAACAAGTACAAAGTCATGTCCATGAAATTGGCGAGCGCCTAAACGGGCTGGGTGGTGTACCAGCGGCTAGTTTTAGTAAGTTAGCGGAACTTACCTGTTTTGAGCCAGAACCCGACGGTGTATATTCTTGCCGCCAAATGATAGAAAATGATTTAGCAGCAGAACAAGCCATTATTAAGGTTATTCGTCGTCAAGCTTCTCAGGCAGAGAGTTTAGGCGACCGTGGTACCCGCTATCTCTATGAACAAATTCTGTTAAAAACTGAGGAAAGGGCTTACCATTTAGCTCATTTCCTGGGTAAAGATAGCTTAACTTTAGGATTTGTCCAAACTGCTGAAAATTAGAGTTTGATAATTGGATTCGCGTCAAGTCTGCTCTCAGATAGTAGTTGACAGACTTAAACATTAAGAAGATATACAAAAGCCAGGTGTTTTAACTCCCAAGGGTTGAAACACCTGCTTTTTTAATGTATGGCAATAATGTTCAAGCTAGTTAGAACATAAACTGACCATGAAACTTGGAGGATATATGAAAAGTTTTTGGCGAAAATAATTCGCTACTATACCAAGGCTTTTAAGCCCGGGTTCGTGGCTTTTGTCGTAGTAGATATGATTTCCAATCACTCAAATTAGATAAAGTTCTCAGATATATTCTAAAAAGTATTAGTTGCAATTGAAGATATTTACTAATAGTCCAATTTCTGTTATTGATAATTTATTCTATTACTAGAAAACTTACATATCTTAATAAAAATGTGACGGGACATGGGAAGAAAATTAGACCTTTACCTCAAAAATTGCTTGATGGTGGGAAAAGCAGTGGAACTTATGGAGGATTCATATATTTTGTAATCAGCCATACTGCACAAGGACAGTACATCCACAAAAAGGTAGGCTATAGTAGTTTCCTTGATACAATGGCTGGCGTATTAGGTAAGCGCCCCCCAGTCCCTATGCGCTATCCAACCTGGAAAACTTAATAATAAATAATCTGACAAAGGCGAAAGACCTTTAAAATAATCAGGATTTGTATTCTCTTACTCCAACGCAACAACTATGCCCCGCCGTCAAGACATCCGGAAAATACTACTGTTAGGCTCTGGTCCTATCGTCATCGGTCAAGCCTGTGAATTCGACTACTCCGGTACTCAAGCCTGTAAAGCACTGCGAGAAGAAGGCTATGAAGTAGTCTTAGTTAATTCTAACCCGGCAACAATTATGACTGATCCAGAAACAGCGGATCGCACCTATATTGAGCCACTAACACCGGATATGGTCGAAAAGGTTATCGCCAAAGAACGCCCTGATGCCCTCCTACCTACCATGGGAGGACAAACAGCACTCAATCTTGCCGTAGCCCTAGCGAAAAATGGCGCATTGGATAAGTATAACGTTGAACTAATCGGCGCTAAATTACCAGCCATCGAGAAAGCGGAAGACCGCAAACTGTTTAATGAAGCTATGGAAAAAATCGGGGTGGCTGTTTGTCCTAGTGGTACGGCTTCATCTTTATCAGCGGCCAAAGAAATCGCCGATCGCATTGGCAGTTATCCCCTAATTATACGTCCTGCCTTTACAATGGGGGGGACTGGTGGCGGTATTGCCTATAATCAAGAAGAATTTGAAGAAATGGCACAGGTAGGTATAGATGCTAGCCCAGTGTCGCAAATTCTCATAGACCAATCCCTACTCGGTTGGAAAGAATACGAGTTGGAAGTCATGCGGGATTTGGCAGATAATGTAGTGATTATCTGTTCGATTGAAAACCTAGACCCGATGGGGATTCACACGGGTGATTCCATTACTGTTGCCCCTGCCCAAACGCTGACTGATAAGGAATATCAGAGGCTCCGGGATATGGCAATTAAAATTATCCGGGAGATTGGCGTAGAAACCGGCGGCTCTAATATCCAATTTGCGGTTAATCCCGTGACTGGTGATGTGGTGGTGATTGAAATGAACCCTCGTGTTTCCCGCAGTTCCGCCCTAGCTTCCAAAGCTACGGGTTTCCCCATTGCCAAAATTGCGGCCAAGCTAGCTGTGGGATACACCCTGGATGAAATTAAAAATGATATCACTAAGCAAACCCCCGCATCCTTTGAACCGACTATTGACTATGTAGTTACTAAAATTCCCCGCTTCGCTTTTGAAAAGTTTCCTGGTTCTGACCCTGTGCTGACAACTCAAATGAAGTCAGTGGGTGAAGCCATGGCCATTGGGCGGACATTTAATGAGTCTTTCCAAAAGGCTTTCCGTTCTCTAGAAACTGGACGGGCTGGCTGGGGTTGTGACCAATCGGAAAAGTTGCCAAGTGGTGAACAAATTCGCGCTCAATTGCGAACCCCTCATCCCGATCGCATTTTTGCGGTGCGCCATGCTTTACAATTGGGGTTAAGTAGCGAGGAAATCTACGAACTTACGGCCATTGATCCGTGGTTCTTGGATAAAATGCAGCAACTGCTGGATGTGGAAAAGTTCCTGAAGCGCACACCTTTACACCAGTTGACAAAAGAGCATTTATATGCAATTAAACGGGATGGCTTTAGCGATCGCCAGATTGCCTTTGCTACTAAGACGAGTGAGGATGAAGTCCGCAATTACCGTAAACAATTGGGAGTAATTCCGGTTTATAAAACTGTAGATACCTGTGCGGCTGAGTTTGAAGCTTTCACTCCTTACTATTACTCTACCTACGAAGCAGAAACCGAGGTTTTACCCACCACTAAGCCGAAAGTGATGATTTTGGGCGGTGGTCCTAACCGCATCGGCCAGGGAATTGAGTTTGACTATTGTTGTTGTCACGCGGCCTATGCTTTGAAGAAAGCGGGATTTGAGACAATTATGGTTAATTCTAATCCTGAAACGGTTTCTACAGATTATGACACGAGCGATCGCCTGTACTTTGAGCCGTTAACCAAAGAAGATGTGATCAACATTATCGAAGCTGAAAATCCCGTAGGTATAATTATTCAGTTTGGGGGACAAACACCCCTAAAATTGGCGGTTCCTTTACAGGAATTTCTTAACCAGAACACCGATCTCCCCACGAAAATTTGGGGAACATCGCCGGATTCCATTGACATGGCGGAAGATCGAGAACGTTTCGAGAAGATTCTTAATCAGTTGAATATTTCTCAACCCCCTAATGGTATTGCTCGCAGTTACGAAGATGCGCTGATTGTCGCTCAACGCATTGGTTATCCAGTGGTAGTGCGCCCTAGTTACGTCTTGGGAGGACGAGCCATGGAAATTGTCTATTCTGATACAGAATTAGAACGTTACATGACCTTTGCCGTTCAGGTAGAACCAGATCATCCTATTTTAATTGATAAGTTTCTCGAAAATGCCATTGAAGTCGATGTGGATGCCATCGCTGACCACACGGGGAATGTGGTGATTGGTGGCATTATGGAACACATTGAGCAGGCGGGTATTCACTCAGGGGATTCTGCCTGTTCTCTACCATCCATTTCCCTGTCTCCAGCAGTTCTGCAACAAATCCGCACTTGGACGGTGCAATTAGCTCAAGCATTGTCTGTGGTCGGATTGATGAATATTCAGTTTGCTGTTGTGGGCGCGCAAGGGTATTCTCCCCAAGTTTATATTCTAGAGGCTAACCCCCGGGCTTCGCGTACTGTGCCATTTGTATCTAAAGCTACGGGTGTACCTTTAGCAAAACTGGCATCTTTAATTATGTCGGGGAAAACTTTAGCAGAACTCAACTTAACTCAGGAAGTGATTCCATCTCATATCGCTGTGAAGGAAGCAGTATTACCGTTTAATAAATTTCCGGGAACTGACACTATATTAGGTCCAGAAATGCGCTCGACTGGTGAGGTAATGGGGATTGACACCGACTTTGGGCGGGCTTTTGCTAAGGCAGAATTAGCTGCTGGCGAGTTTTTACCCCTTAAGGGTACTGTGTTTGTCTCCATGAGCGATCGCGATAAATCTGACGCGGCGAATGTGGTGAAGGAACTGATGCAATTGGGCTTTACTGTCATGGCTACATTAGGTACACGCCGTGTCCTCCAGGAACACGGGCTAGATGTTGAGTTAGTCCTGAAACTCCATGAAGGTCGTCCCCACGTGCTGGATGCAATTAAAAATCAGAAAATTCAATTGATTATTAATACACCTTCTGGGGAAGAAGCCCAAACTGATGCTAGGTTAATCCGGCGTACAGCCTTAGCCTACAAAATCCCCATTGTGACTACTATTGCTGGCGCTAGAGCTACTGTGGCAGCTATTCGTTCGCTGCAAAATACTACTTTAGATGTCAAGGTGATCCAAGATTACTGCAAGGTGGGTGAATTAGGGGCTAGCACCTGAGAATTTCGGGCTTATACGAACAAAGTGGTCAGGCAAAGTTGACCACTTTGCTTTTTTGGGTAATGTCCACTCAGCAGTATTTACAGGAAAAATTAAGTAATTATTATAGAACCATAATTATTATTTATATTGAGATATGTTAAGAAATATGAGCGAATACGATTAGTATTTCGTAATGGGATAAGTCTGGATACGCTCTTAGCACAGCTATGGTGCGGGGTTAAGGTCATTCGTAATCAAGAGGATACAAATGTGATCGAACTCTATAAATTGTGGCTCTGGCAAGACGCATAGATTAAAACAGGAGGAAAAGGGCAAAATACAACACTTGTGGTGATTAAACCTGTGGATTTCGCCAATTATGTCCACTGGTAGTGTTTCTAACCATTGCTAAAGATAATGATATCCATTAGCAAATGTCACAAAAATCAGCGTCTACAGGTATTGGCATCTTTTATCATAAATGTTACAGTTTTTAATATAGATACAAGAAATGTTTGATTTATTAAGTTTTATCTAACCTAAGACAGATGTGGAAAATGAGACATAAATTATAGAGTCTAGCCGCCAAGCCCTAAGCCAGGGAACAAAGTAGCCGATGATCACATCGGAATGTATAAAGTAGTAACCTGAGCAACAGTTATTATTCTCAGTGGGTTATATCCCACAACAACAAAGATCAGTTAATTACCCTACCGTTACATCCATCATTAATTACCAAAGAGTAGCGCCATGAAGACCGCTCAGACAGCCACAGACCTCGTGCGGACTTACCTGCGTGAGATTGGCCGTGTGCCACTCTTAACCCACGAGGAGGAAATTTTCTACGGTAAACAGGTGCAATTTTCTCGTATTTTGCACGATGTCAGGGATTCTCTGGTTAACCAGAAGGGTCGTCAACCTAGTCTAGAAGAGTGGGCGAAAGCTGCAAATCTAGAAGTAACAGAGTTGGAAGATGCGATCGCCCAGGGTGAAATCGCTAAACGCAAGATGGTAGAAGCCAATTTGCGTCTGGTAGTATCAGTTGCCAAAAAGTACATTAAGCGTAACGTTGATCTATTAGATTTGATTCAAGAAGGTAGTATTGGGATGCAGCGGGGTGTAGAAAAGTTTGACCCCACCAAGGGGTACAGATTTTCTACCTATGCTTATTGGTGGATACGTCAAGCCATCACCAGGGCGATCGCTGAAAAGGCTCGGACTATCCGATTACCAATTCACATTACTGAAAAACTCAATAAAATCAAAAAGGCACAACGGCAATTATCGCAACAACTGGGACGCGCACCGTCAGCTGCTGAACTGGCTCTAGAGTTAGATTTAACACCCAAACAGGTACGGGAGTATCTGGAAAAGGCGCGGTTACCTTTATCTTTAGATTTGCGGTTGGGTGATAACTACGACACCGAACTGGGGGAAATGTTAGAAGATCCCGGAGCTTCTCCAGAAGAGTTTGTCATGCAGTCTTCTCTATCTTCTGACTTAGAGCGCCTCATGGATGAACTTACCCCGCAACAAAAGGAGGTAATTAAATTGCGCTTTGGCTTACTAGATGGACAGGCTCTAACTTTAGCGAAAATAGGTGATCTTCTCCAGATTAGTCGTGAACGAGTCCGGCAAATCGAACGAGAAGCCTTAAGTAAACTTCGTAAATCTAAAGCTAACATGAACGAATATTTAGCAAGTTGAGTACAGACGCGAGTGATCGCGTCTTTCTCAGGAATACTTGTGAGCAGAGTTTAGGTTAAGATGAGAAAGTACGCTACTGGAGGTACGGTTACATCGACTTTAAGCATGGACTTAGACTGTTAAATTAGATTGATAGGAACAGTTTATCGGCTGTTCAAATAACTAAATTATTATTCAAGTTGCAAACACCACACTACAGTTAGTAGTGTGAGTACAGGAGGTACAAGATGAGTAACCAATCCAAGAAGGTCTCAGAATTTTTTAACGGTGATTCAGAAACTACTAACTTACTGTGGCAATACGTTAAATCTCTGACTCCGGACACAGTTACCCAACTATCAAAGCCAACTTCCTCTGAAGTTATTCAGGTAATGGAGCGTAATATCATTGGATTATTAGGCAACCTACCTTCAGAACACTTCGACATTACAATCACCACCAGTCGGGAAAGTCTTGGTCAGCTACTGGCTTCGGCAATGATTAGCGGTTATTTTCTCCGGAACGCTGAACAGAGAATGCATTTTGAAACTGTTTTACAAGGAACCGAAGAGAATCATCACGCAGTTGACTCATGATTTCTAATTTTCCCTAAAAAAGTCAATACTGTTACCTAAATCTTACATCAAACGCCTTCAGGCAATGGGTGTGCGTGCAGGGCATTTAGTCTCCGGGGAGGACGGACTCACCAATAATCCCCTTAACTTTTTTACTTTAGCGGAGTCTCCACCCCCCGATAATATATGAGTACAACTAGTTCTTCTTGCCAACCTCACAAAATTATCGGTGTGGCGGTAATTTGGAACCAGCATCAGCAAATTTTAATTGATCGTCGTCTTCCCCAAGGTGTGATGGGTGGTTTATGGGAGTTTCCCGGAGGCAAAATTGAGCCTGGTGAAACCATCGAAGAATGTATTAAACGAGAAATTAAAGAAGAACTAGCCATAGAAATCGCGGTGGGAGAGCATTTAATTACTATTGATCATACTTATACTCATTTGCGGGTTACTCTGATGGTGTATCATTGTCGTCTAATTATGGGTATTCCTCAAACCATAGGGTGCGATGAAATTTGCTGGGTGGATTTGGATGATCTGGAAAAATTTACCTTTCCCGAGGCTAATAGTCAAATTATCGCAGCGTTAAGGCGGGAAGTTAGAAATTGATATTATTTTTGAATAAAAGACTTTTTGGTGTACTGGAGCCTGTTGCATTATCTAAGTAGTGATCCTGTTGCCGGGGGGATGATATAATATTTCATTAACTGCATGGGTATCAGTAAGCAAATGCCTAAGACCGTTAGTGATGTTATGACCTGTGACCCAATTGTTGTGGGAAAGGAAACTCCACTTCAGGAGGCCATTCAAATTATGGCAGAAAAACGCATTAGTGGTTTACCAGTGGTGGATAACGCTGGTAAGCTGGTGGGTATTATTTCAGAAACAGACTTGATGTGGCAAGAAACTGGTGTGACTCCTCCGGCTTACATCATGTTTCTAGACAGCGTCATCTATTTACAAAACCCCGCTACTTATGAAAGGGAAATACACAAGGTATTGGGACAAACTGTTGGGGAGGTAATGAGTCCCAATGCTGTAAGTATTTCACCGGATAAAACTGTCAAAGCAGCAGCACAATTGATGCATGAACGGAATGTTCACCGCCTACCAGTGATTGACGGCGAGAGTCAGGTGGTTGGTATCCTTACCCGTGGTGATATTGTTCGGGCTATGGCAAGTAGTTAATATTCAAGGCTTTTTAAAAAAATTTACAAAATTTAGGACAAATAAATGAATATTACTAATATTACTTCTGAGTCTGTCCGGCAGTTGCTGAGTTCGGAAAATCTGGGCGATCGCTTGCGTGGTGTTAATCAAGTTCGTGAACTGGAACCAGCAACGGCTTTTGAACTGATTCAAGTTGCTATGGGTGACCGTAATTCGCGAGTAAGATACTCAGCAGTAAGTCAGATGGATACTCTGGGAAGGCAAAATTTAGAGTTGTCTTTGGATGTATTGCGCGGTATGCTCAATGACCCTGAACCTGATGTACAAGCTGCTGCGGCTGATTGTTTGGGGGCGTTAAAACTCGAAGATGCTTTTGAAGATTTACAGCAACTTTACAATACAAGCCCTGAATGGCTGGTGCAGTTTAGTGTTATTGCGACATTGGGAGAGTTGGGTGATCCACGGGGCTTTGAACTACTCAAAGAAGCACTATCATCAAAAAATGAATTAGTCCAAACAGCTGCGATTAGTTCGTTGGGTGAGTTGGGAGATATGGAAGCAGTTCCCCTTTTAGCTCCCTTTATTACTAGCTCCGACTGGCAAATCCGTTATAGGGTTGTTCAAGCTTTGAGTCGTTTAGGTGGTACTGATGCTCACTTGCTTTTAGAAACTCTTACTGATGACGAAGTGGAAGCGGTAGCTAATGAAGCTAAAAAATCTTTAAATTTGGCTTGATTCTCTCAACTTCCATATACTTGAGGCCAAGTTGTGACTATAAAAACTACAACTGCGGCGATCGCTAAAACTCCTTGAATTAAGTTTCCAATTACCGAACCCACTATAATGCCTACACCAGCCTTAACTGCTGGCCATAGTTCGCGTCGGTAAATAAACTCAGCAATAATTGCGCCTAGTAGCGGACCTAATAAAATTCCTAACAGAGGTCCGCCGAAGGGTAAGGTTGGTAGTAAGCCAAAAAAGCCTAATATCAATCCTAGGATAGCGCCGATTTGTCCCCACTTACTAGCACCGGCTTTTTTTGCTCCTAAGTAGCCAGCTAGAAAATCTACGGCGATGCTGAGAATTAAAACTACAATTGTGACAACCAGTGGTATTTTGATGGCTGCAAAGGAACTACCCAGTATACCCCAAATAATCATAGAAGTTAGAATTAAACTGCTTCCGGGTATACCGGGAACCACCGAACCAATTACCCCCACTACCATGAGGGTAATTAGTAGCCAATAAGTAAGCATAAGGTTTTAAATCTCCATATTAGCTAGCAAGGAGGAATGCAAGGTTACTGCTAATTTATCAGCAATTCCCGCAATCCATTGTTCATCTTGTTTGGTGTAGCTGCGGGGTGCATTGGCTCCTAAAATCATCACTCCTTCCTGACCAATTGGTTGACAAATTACACCTTGTGTGTTTTCTGGTAAGTAATCAAATTCAATTCTCCCGGGGTATACTTTCAAAGCTACGAGATAAATTGGCTTTTGTGTTTCCAATACTCGTTTGAGGATGGGACCTGGTATTACTTTCGATTTAGCACCCAGAATACCACGACGCAGGAGAACCTGGTTTTTATACACTACTACCAGTGAGCGGGTGACTGTATTAGTTAATAATAAACGAGATGCCCACGCTAGTTCGGTTTTGACGGTCTCTGGTAAGTCTGGTGCAAGTACAAAACCTTCTTCCCCAATTAATTCTACAGAATCAGGCGATCGCGGCTGTACTTGCTGCCATATTAAACCTGTGAGAATCAAAACTGCACTCAAAATTACGCCCACTACATCCCCACGTGCTTGGGACTCTGTTAGTTCTGGAGTCAGCAACCGGTTAATTAGCAAAAGTACAGCGCCTAACCCACCCACAGCTAGGGGTAAACGGCGTAAAATTTTATTGGGGTCAGATTTGGCCATTAGTGGTTAGTCATTAGTGATTAGTCATTAGTTGCGAGAATACAACTATTGACTTTTTACAACTGTGCTTATTCCTCGCCTGGTTCAATTATCCTCTGAAACAAATAACCAGTACCTCTAGCTGTGAGAATTAATTCTGGATTACTAGGATCATCTTCTAATTTAGCCCGCAAACGGGAAATATGTACGTCTACGACACGGGTATCTACATGGCGTTCTGGTGTGTAACCCCATACTTCCTGTAAGATTTCTGAGCGAGAAAATGCTTCTCCCGAACGGCTAACTAGTAGCTCTAGGAGACTAAATTCCATACCTGTCAACCGAATGCGCTCATCCCCTTTGTAGACTTGGCGTTTGTTGGTGTCTATTCTAATGTTACCAACATGAATCACCCCGGAGCTAGGAATACCAGAAGCCCCTGTTTTGTCTACTCGTCTGAGTACTGAGCGAATGCGAGCTTCTAGCTCTTTGGGGGAAAATGGTTTGACAACATAGTCATCAGCACCTAATTCTAGACCGGTGATGCGATCGGCAACGTCCCCCAAGGCTGTTAGCATGATAATGGGAACATCGGATTCTTTACGCAATTCTTGACATACGCCGTAGCCATCCAGCTTTGGCATCATCACATCTAGCACTACTAGGTCAGGTTCTGATTTGCGAAAGGTTTCTAAAGCTTCTTCTCCATCTCCCGCAGTGACCACATCGTAGCCAATCATGGAAAGGCGCGTTTCCAAAATCCGGCGAATACTGGCTTCGTCGTCTACCACCAAGATTTTTTCTTTATGGCTTTCCAAGTTTCTCTATGCTCCTTAACTAAAATTTAACATGATTAATTTTTAATACCATAATATTAAGATATCATTCCATCAATTGATTGGGAAAAAGCTCTAACTCTTATTCTTATTTGATTTTAGTTTTGACCAACAATTAAGAAAACATTAAGATTTTTGAACAACTTTAAATAATGGCAAAGCCTAAAACCTTTTACATTTGTAACGAGTGTGGAGCAGAATCTCCCCAGTGGTTTGGTAAGTGTCCAGCTTGTGGTACATATAATTCTTTAGAAGAGCAAATTACGATTCAATCATCAGTAGATGTGCTGACTAGGGGTGGGATAACTGGTTGGCAAGGAAGTCACAATCCTGGTAAATCTACGGTTAAACCAGCAAAACCTAGAGCTTCCCTGACATTTGATCAAATTAGCGATCGCCAAATCGCCCGTTGGGAATCTGGGTATGGTGAACTTGATCGCGTGCTAGGTGGTGGTGTTGTCCCTGGTTCCATGGTGCTAATTGGTGGTGATCCGGGAATTGGTAAATCTACTTTACTACTACAAGTATCAAACCAGTTAGCGCAAAAATACCGCATTCTCTACGTCACAGGAGAAGAATCAGGACAACAGGTAAAATTGCGAGCCTCTCGCTTGGGAGTAGCAAAAACCCAGCATCTCACCAGTGAGCAATCAGAAGCCACAGCAAACGAGGTAGGAGAAGAGGGTATAAATGCTGATTTATATGTATTACCAGAAACAGACTTAGAAGAAATATTAAAGGAGATGGACTCACTAAGGCCGAATCTGGCGGTAATTGACAGTATTCAAACAATATTTTTTCCGGCGCTGACCTCAGCACCCGGTTCTGTGGCCCAGGTGAGGGAGTGTACAGCAGCTTTGATGAAGGTGGCAAAACATGAAGATATTACGATGTTAATTGTCGGACACGTCACTAAGGAAGGAGCCATCGCCGGACCGAAGGTTTTAGAACATTTAGTAGATACAGTATTATATTTTGAGGGCGATCGCTTTGCCTCCCACAGGTTATTAAGAACTGTCAAGAATCGTTTCGGTGCCACTCACGAAATTGGTATTTTTGAAATGGTGCAGAACGGACTGCGAGAAGTGCCTAATCCTTCAGAGTTATTTTTAGGTAACCGTGATGACCCAGCACCGGGAACAGCTCTTGTGGTAGCTTGTGAGGGTACTCGCCCCATTGTAGTAGAATTACAGGCTTTGGTCAGTCCTACTAGTTACCCTTCTCCCCGGCGTGCAGGTACAGGGATAGACTATAACCGTCTGGTGCAGATTCTGGCTGTTTTAGAGAAGCGGGTCGGGATTCCCATGTCAAAATTAGATTCTTACGTGGCCTCAGCGGGTGGTTTAAATGTGGAGGAACCAGCGGTGGATTTAGGAATAGCCGTCGCTATTGTTGCCAGTTTCCGCGATCGCATAGTTGAGCCGGGTACAATATTAATTGGTGAAGTGGGATTAGGGGGACAAGTGCGATCTGTGTCTCAAATGGAACTACGATTAAAAGAAGCTGCTAAACTGGGATTTAAACGAGCAATCGTTCCTAAAGGGCAAAAATACCCCGATTTTAACATCGAGATATTAGCAGTATCTAAAGTGATAGATGCAATTATTGCCGCCATTCCCCACCAAACCCTAGAGGACAGCGATTTAGAACTGGAGGAGGAGGAATACACCTCACAGTAGGGGTAACTCATTGACAAGTTTTTCCGGAAACCAGCACCCTAAATATACAGCATATCTCATCTGCTTAGAAGACGGGCTTGCCTGCCCGTCCCATGAGATTTACTATATTAATATCTGTGTAGTTCATTGACTGGAGAGGTGCTGTATATATATCCGTATTATATCCGCACAAGCCCAACCAGTGAGCAAATAATCACAGTCAATGAGTAAACAAAAGCCTTTAAAATCATCAAACCTGCTTTTTGAAAGGGTCATGGCAATCATGGCCACGGTTAATTTATGTTTAGTATTTTTTAACTTAACTTACATACCGTGGCGGGATTTCTATTTACGGAATTTACCCCAAATTACCCGAGTTTATGACCCTGTTAAGGGTATTGAAGACCATAGAGAAACGAGAAATTATTTAAATAAAGTAGACGCACTCCAAGACCAGGTGAGTCAAACGGGGCTAACTTCCCCAGAAGCCAAAATTAAGTTAGAAGAACTTGGTCGTCTCAGTAATGAGATGGTGGACGGTAACCCCTTTGCAGCAGTGAATAAAGGTGGTAATTTTGAAAAAGCTAAAAATCGGATGCGCGATCGCATCGGTCAAGAATCTGCAAAACAGTCTTTTAATACCTTCTGGAGTCGAGAGTATTTATCGACACAAGGATGGAACCAAGAGATTAACTTTTTTAACAGACAAATCCGACCTTTAATAGCCAGCAACTATTTCCGCCGCATCGGGGAAAATGGGGAATTGCTTGATAACTTTTGGCAGATTGATTTACCCTTTATCTTGCTATTTGGCATAGAATTATTGGGGTGCTCCTTTTATTTGCGCAGTCGTCATCCCAATTTTACCTGGGTAAATGCTATATTGTGGCGCTGGTATGACTTGTTCTTAGTATTGCCTTTTTGGCGTTGGTTACGGGTAATACCGGTAACAGTGCGCCTACACCAAGCCAGGTTATTAAATCTTCAGCCCTTGCAGCAGCAAATAAACCAATCAATATTAGCGAATTTTGCCGAAGACCTCACAGAAATAGTGGTAGTCAGAGTCATTAACCAGCTTCAAGGTTCAATTCGCAGCGGCGATTTCACCAGATGGCTGACGCAAAAACAAAATGCGAGTCCCTATATAAATATTAACAACATCAATGAAATAGAAGCGATCACGAATATTTTAGTGCAAACTGTAGTCTATCAAGTACTGCCGAAAGTTCAACCAGAAATCATTGCCATTTTACGTCACAATATTGCCACCACCATTAATCAAGTCCCTCTTTATCGCCACCTTGTACCTTGGGGATTAGGTAATATACAAGCCCAACTCAGTGAGCAACTAGCAACTCAACTTACCAGAAACCTTTACAGCGCGGTCACTACAGCTATGAAAGACCCTGTAGGAGGCAAACTTTCTATTCAACTAGCGCAAAGCTTTAGCAAAATATTCTCCGAAGAAGTACAGCAAAAACACGTAATTGCGGAAATTCAAAGCTTAATGTCTGACTACCTCGAAGAACTTAAGCTCAACTATGTCCAGCGGTTATCCCAAGAAGACATAGACCAGATTATGGAACAAACCAGACAGCTAAAAATACAAGCATCAGTAGATAACAATAACATTCTCCCGGTTAAGAACCAAAATTAGCTCAAAATGATGGATATCAGTGGAATAAGGAGGATAAGGGCACAAGAGATTGACTAATAACCAGTGACCAATGACTATTTACTATAGACTCTTAAAGAAATGCGCTAAACTCGGAAGAGAGACGAACCATTATTGATTCGTCACAAGACTTCTTGGAAGATATCCCTATCGCAGGAAGTGGGTCGATGCCCACTTTTTTTATTGAAATTTCGCATGACTCATCCTTTAGTTTCACAAATTATCGATTTGGCAATACCAGTAGCAGCAGAACTGGGCTTGGAACTCGTTGGCATAGTTTTTCAGACTAACCAGCGTCCTCCAGTATTAAGGGTAGATATCCGCAACCCTCAAAAAGACACTGGACTGAATGATTGTGAGCTTATGAGTCGGGCTTTAGAAGCTTCCTTAGATGCGGCGGAGATCATTCCAGATGCTTATGTCTTGGAAGTGTCCAGTCCTGGAATTTCACGACAATTAATTACAGACAGGGAATTTATTTCCTTTAAGGGATTTCCTGTGATTATCTCCACTTCCCAACCCTACGATGGACAACAAGAGTGGATTGGTCAGTTGATTCGCCGGGATGAAGTCACTGTTTACTTAAACCAAAAAGGTCGTGTGATCGAAATTCCCCGCACTCTGATTACTAGGGTGCAACTAGATGAGCACCCATAGGTGAGGAACTCAGAGCTAGACAACAGTAACTGGAAGTAAAAGGCTAGGGAGTAGAGTCAAACTTTTCTCTAATCCCAAGCCTCTAATGTGTAGTTTCTCACTCTCCACCCCTTTGTATAGAGGAGAGTTTATTAGGGGTAATTGATGAATTATCTCTAACTTGGGAAAGTTGACAGGGCGCGGGTTGATTAATTGCGCCTCTAATTTTCCTTATCCCTATTTTTTTTAGACTCGATTTTAAAGGAGATTACTTATGTCAATGGTTAGTTTACCAGGATTAAAAGAATTAATTGAAAGTATCAGTCGTGAGCGCAATTTGCCACGTCTAGCAGTTCAGTCAGCTATTAGAGAAGCATTGCTTAAAGGCTACGAACGTTATCGTCGCGCCCAAAACTTAGAACGAAGACAATTTGATGAAGAGTATTTTGAGAATTTCGAGGTAGAACTTGACATCGAAGGAGAAGGATTTCGCGTTCTTTCTACGAAAAGCATTGTGCAATCAGTGGAGAACTCCGACCATCAGATATCCCTCGATGAAGTGCAACAGGTCGCTCCTGAAGCACAATTGGGAGACTCTGTAGTGCTGGATGTCACCCCAGATCAGCGAGAATTTGGTCGCATGGCAGCCATGCAAACCAAGCAAGTGCTGGCTCAGAAACTCCGGGATCAGCAACGCCAAATGGTGCAAGAAGAATTCCAAGACTTAGAAGGAACTGTCCTACAAGCTAGAGTTTTACGGTTTGAAAGACAATCGGTGATTTTGGCAGTGGCCAGTGGCTTTGGTCAGCCGGAAGTGGAAGCTGAATTACCAAAGCGAGAACAACTCCCCAATGATAATTATCGGGCTAATGCTACTTTTAAGGTGTATCTCAAAAAGGTTTCCCAAGGGCAACAACGGGGTCCTCAGTTGCTAGTATCCCGTGCTGATGCTGGTTTGGTTGTTTATCTGTTTGCTAACGAAGTCCCAGAAATTGAAGATGAGGTAGTCAGAATTGTTGCCGTAGCACGAGAAGCTAATCCGCCTTCCCGTTATGTTGGTCCTCGGACTAAAATTGCAGTAGATACCCTTGAGCGGGATGTAGACCCAGTTGGCGCTTGTATTGGTGCACGGGGGTCACGCATTCAAGTAGTAGTCAACGAATTACGTGGGGAAAAAATAGATGTGATTCGTTGGTCTCCAGATCCATCTACATATATTGCTAACGCTTTGAGTCCAGCCCGGGTGGATGAAGTCCGTCTCATGGATCCTGAAACCCGCCAAACTCACGTACTTGTAGCTGAAGATCAACTGAGTTTAGCTATTGGTAAGGAAGGACAAAATGTTCGTTTAGCAGCCCGTCTCACTGGTTGGAAAATCGACATCAAAGACAAAGCTAAGTACGATTATACGGGAGAGGATACTAAGTTCGCGGCTGCACGAGCCCAATATAAACCAGAGGCAGATGATCTGGAATTGGAGGAGCTAGATTATGAAAACCAAGAGGAACTAGAACAGGAGGAAGAAATTTTTGAGATCAGTGATCAAGATTAACTTATGACTCTGATGCAGTTATTATACTATTGACAAGATTACTAGTCTTAATGATTACCACAGAATCAATCATGCCACTATTAAGTAAAGATTGGTAAAGCCAACTTTATTTTCACAACCAGATTGCTCCCCTGTAGTCAAATAAGACCAATGAAACCGAATTATCGACGTTGTATTAGTTGCCGTCAAGTCGGCTTGAAAGAAGACTTTTGGCGGGTTGTCCGCGTTTTTCCATCCGGAAAGGTACAATTAGATCAGGGGATGGGGCGTTCTGCCTATATATGCCCCCAAATGAGTTGCCTACAAGCGGCTCAGAAAAAAAATAGACTGGGGCGATCGCTACATGCATCAGTGCCTGAAACACTGTATCAAACATTGTGGCAACGTCTAGGCCAAACCCATGCCCAAAATCAAAATTAACAACGGGTGGAAAAACCTGGAGGCGGTAATCCCCAGAGTCTTTGTGCATAAAGCCGACTCTGCAATTAATGGGGTGAATGCCAAAATAGTAAATGGGTGTAGTAACCAGCGGCTTTTTTACAAGACGAGTGGCAGGGCAATACCCCCAAAAAGTTTTACTCGATTGTGTTGTGGAAGACTCAGAATCAGCAAAACAAAAAACTAAAGAATGGCAACCTGGTAGCGATCAGGGGCAGCTGGGCATCAACCATCATGATTATTGGTGGAGATGTCAGAGTTAAACCGAAATATCTCTCTTTCCTGACTGGAGGCACCGGCAAAATCACCAAGGGCAACCTAAAACAGTAATCGAAGGATGGAGATGTCCGAAACCAGGCAACCATCCGCTAAAAAACTGTAAATTAAAGGGGAAGAGTGGATGAACAACGGCAAAGTTAGAATCTACGAATTATCAAAGGAATTGAATTTGGATAACAAAGAGCTATTAGCTATTTGCGATCAGCTCGAAATCGCGGTTAAAAGCCATAGCAGCACTATTTCCGAATCTGAGGCAGAACGTATACGCACGGCTGCCGAAAAACTGACGGCTAATAATTTGAAAGGCAACAATACATCTAGTAAACTAAATACATCACAACCTGGCGATGGCGCAAAGCGCAGTGCCGGAGGCAATCGCAATCGACCTACACCACCTCACAAACCACAAATTTTGGAAATTCGCAAACCCAAAATATTGAGAAATAATACCCGAAACGCCCCCCAAGCTTCAGTGGCTAATGATAGCCAACTTGCTTCCTCAGAAGTTCATTCTTCTTCACAATCAGAGCCAATCGATACACCAGTCTCACCCATGAAGCCGACGGCACCAATTCGACCTGTACCCCGGAATCAATCTGAGACCTCACCAGAACCTGCAATCAAACCAGTAGATCCAGTTTCTAATACACAGGCGCTAGAAACAAGAGCAGCCGCAAAACCTGAAAAAGCTGGAACTGAACGCAGCCGAAGTGGGGTTTCCCCTAAACCAAAAGCGGAAAAACCGCAAAAACCCCATCTGGCGGAGCCGCCAGCCAGACCGGTGGCTGGAAATTACCGTGTAGGAATCGGCCAGAGTTCCACAGAAAAACCAGTACTCAAGCGCGATCAAGTCAAGCAGAAGCCGCAACGAGGCACTAGCAGTGACAGCCCACAAGCCCCAGCGGCAAAACAGCATCGTGCTACTCCCACAAATCCAGTCAAAGCAGAACAAAAAGGCAATCGGCCGCCCGGACAAGGTCACCAGGAGCAGCGGTTACGAAGTGCACCACTGGCAGATGGGACAAGACCTAGTCGTCCAGTACGTCCGTCAGAAGTTGTAGCCGCAATGCCAATTGCTACTCCGCCAAAACCCATGTCAGGGGGACAGGTAAAACCCGACCTGGATACTGATGTGATCGCACCGGAACTACTTGATTTGAAACGCCCCACACCACCGCGTCTGGCTAAAGGTGGTAAAAGGTGGCAAGAGGAAGAAATTATTGACGAAATCAAGGAAAAGTCCGGTAAAGTAGGACCTAAAGGCAAGCGGGTTAAACCAATCGTTGAAGATGACTTTGAAGAAGAGGATTTACTCGATGATGAGGATCAAGACTCACCAGCTACAGTCCAGGTTAGTCTTTCCATCGCCCGTCCTCCTAAACCAAAAGCTGCTCGAGGTACACAGTCACCTGCAGCAGCAGTTATTAGCGCCCCAACTGCTAGAAAGAAAAAATCCTTCTCTCGTCGCGACCAAAACCGTCGCCAAGAATTGGAGACAAAGCGTGAACGTCCTGAAAAGGTAGTGATCACAGGGCCAATGACAGTCCAAGAACTGGCTGATGTTTTTGCGATCGCCGATACAGAGATTGTGAAAATCCTTTTCCTCAAAGGTATGGCTGTAAGTATCACCCAGAATTTGGATATCCCCACCATTACCTTAATAGGAAAAGATCTGGAGATAGAAGTGGAAACTGCTCAACCAGAAGCAGAAGCCCGTAAAGTCACGGAAATGCTTGATGTGGCAGATATGGAGCTACTCCAGCGGCGTCCCCCTGTGGTGACAATTATGGGTCACGTAGACCATGGGAAGACAACTCTGCTTGACTCCATTCGGAAAACTAAGGTTGCTGCTGGGGAAGCTGGTGGTATTACCCAACACATTGGTGCATACCATGTGGATGTGCAACATGAGGGAAAAGAACAGCAGATAGTTTTTCTTGATACTCCCGGACATGAGGCATTTACGGCTATGCGGGCGCGGGGGGCAAGGGTAACTGATATTGCGATTTTAGTAGTGGCTGCTGATGACGGTGTTCGTCCCCAAACGGTAGAGGCTATTAGTCACGCCCAAGCTGCCGGAGTACCAATTGTTGTTGCCATTAACAAAATTGATAAGGAAGGCGCACAACCAGACCGAGTTAAACAAGAACTCACTCAGTATGGTCTCACACCTGAAGAGTGGGGCGGTGAAACAATCATGGTTCCTGTAAGTGCTATCAAGGGCGAAAACCTCGATACGCTTCTGGATATGATTTTGCTAGTAGCAGAAGTGGGAGAACTCTGTGCCAATCCAGACAGGTCTGCTAAGGGCACAGTGATTGAAGCACATCTGGATAAGGCAAAAGGCGCAGTTGCTACCCTGCTGATTCAGAATGGTACCCTCCATGTGGGAGATATGTTAGTGGCCGGCTCGGCGTTTGGTAAAGTTCGGGCAATGGTAGATGACCGAGGCAAACGAGTAGAGCTTGCTAGTCCTTCTTTTGCTGTGGAAGTACTCGGTTTAAGTGATGTCCCAGCCGCGGGCGATGAATTCCAGGTCTTCGCTAACGAAAAAGAAGCCAGAACCCTGGCTAGTGATCGCGCTGACAAACAACGTCTATCCCGTCTGTTACAAGGGCGTGTCACTTTGACCACCCTCTCGGCCCAAGCACAAGAGGGAGAGTTGAAAGAACTCAACTTAATCTTAAAGGCAGACGTACAAGGTTCTGTGGAAGCTATTGTTGGATCTCTCAGACAAATCCCCCAAAACGAAGTTCAAATTCGTATGCTATTGGCAACCGCTGGGGAAATAACTGAAACCGATATTGACCTAGCCGCAGCTAGTGGCGCTGTGATCATTGGTTTCAATACTACCTATGCTAGTGGCGCTAGACAAGCCGCCGATGAAGCCGGGGTGGATGTGAGGGAATACAATATCATCTACAAACTTTTGGAAGATATCCAAGGAGCTTTAGAAGGTCTGCTGGAACCAGAGTTGGTGGAAGAACCCCTTGGCCAAACCGAAGTCCGTGCCGTCTTCCCTGTGGGGCGTGGAGCCGTGGCT
The DNA here is from genome assembly GCF_028331025.1 of Anabaenopsis arnoldii. Lineage (NCBI taxonomy): Bacteria > Bacillati > Cyanobacteriota > Cyanophyceae > Nostocales > Nodulariaceae > Anabaenopsis > Anabaenopsis arnoldii. Next base: position 59,568 of record NZ_JAQMUH010000066.1, read on the forward strand.
GGTTGTTATGTACAGTCTGGCAAATTGGTTCGCAACTGCAAGGTGCGAGTGCGTCGTGCCGGTAAGGTCATTTATGAAGGTGTCCTTGACTCCCTCAAACGGATGAAGGAAGATGCGCGAGAAGTTAACTCCGGTTATGAATGCGGTATCAACATTGATAAGTTCCATGACTGGGTAGAAGGTGACTTGATTGAAGCCTTCCAAATGGTAACTAAGCGTCGTACACTCACATTGACGAAATAGTGCTGGTTGCTCATTTCTGGGTTGTGAGTGAAAATGATGAGTTTTGAGATCAAATGAGTGCATAACTCACAGTTCAAAACTCATCAATGCCTTCTGCTCCCTTGATGAATTGTCTCGGTATTTTGTAGTTTCCTCAGGAAGGTAAGAAATTTATATCGGCGGTAGAGCATTGAGTAGACTTAAAGCAAAGCTCATCGCCTCCGATAGCCTAGGATGGGTAGGCATGGCAATAGGTGGATTAGATGAGAAGCCTATACTCTATTGCTTGCAATCAGTTTAGAATGATGTCACAAGAAAATCGCAAAAAAGGCACTTCCTCCACTTGGCTTTAGACAGTGGAGGAAGTGCCAACGGCGAATTGATTCGCCGTGATGATATAATCAAGGTGCGAGTAAGAATAACCATCTGCACGAAGAAGTATTTTGAGC
>NZ_JAQMUH010000067.1:0-37818 GCF_028331025.1 Anabaenopsis arnoldii
ATTTGTACCAACGCCACGCAGTTCTATAACTTATCCCTACCTTTTTTGCATAATCAGATAGTTTCATTCATTTAATGATCGTACATTCATAATTATATTATACTACAAATGTACATAAATGACTATAAATTCATTAAATTGTAGTCAAGACTCAAGTCTTGACTACGAGCCAAGATTATTTAGTCCCCCAGTTTTAATACTTATCAGGATACTTGCGTTTAAAGTAGTCTTCTAGAATTTCTAAAACCATCGGACCTGCAAGACTACCACCACCACCGCCAGAATGTTCAGTAAAAGCAACGATAACGATTTCCGGTTGATCTACGGGAGCGTAAGCACCAAACCAAGCGTGATTTTTTTTCACCCGATTTTGCCATGCTTCAGCTGTACCGGTTTTACCAGCGACGGGAGGGAGTGTAGGCTTGTTTAAAACTTGACCAGTACCGTGAGTAATCACCTTCCTTAATCCATCATGGAGAATTTTAATGGTTGTCGGCTTCATTTTGATAAGTTTTCGCCAGTTTGCAGCTGGTTGATTATCTTTGAGTAAATGGGGCTGGACTCGGTAACCACCATTAGCCGGAACTGCAAACATGACCGCAACTTGTAAAGGACTACTTAATAAAGCACCTTGGCCGATTGACATATTCACCGTATCCCCCACAGTCCAAGGCATATTTCGATGCTTGCGTTTCCAGTCGTCATCTGGGACTAAACCCCTGGTTTCTTCGGCAGCAAAATCAAAGCCAGTTTTTTCACCAAATCCAAATTTACGAGTCCATTCAATTAAAGTGGGTCCACCCACTGCTTGAGCAATTTGGTAAAAGAAAGTATCACTACTCCATTGCATTGCACCCACAAAACCTAAAGGGCCGAATCCGGCGTGGTTCCATTCACCAAATGTGATCCCACCAATAGTTAAAGAACCGTAGGTTTGGAGTATGGTTTTGGGAGAAAATTTCCCCGATTCCAATCCTGCGGCTGTAGTGACAATTTTGAAGGTACTGGCGGGAGGAAAAGCACTCAGAGCGCGATTCACTAAAGGATGGTTGGCACCTTGGACAGATTCCCAGTCTTTTTGCGAAAGTTTTTGTTTAGAGAAGATATTGGGGTCAAAGGTGGGGCGAGACACCATGGCTAACACCTCGCCATTGTTGGGATCAAGTGCTACAACTGCACCATTATACTTGCCTAAAGCTTTGTTTGCCGCTATTTGCAGATTTAAATCTATAGTTAAATTTAAATCACTACCCGACTTTGCTGCTTTTTCTCCCAACACTCGAACCGGACGACCAGCCCGGTCTACTTCTACTTGCTGACCGCCCCATTCACCCCGCAGAGTATTTTCGTAAACCTTTTCAGTCCCCATCTGACCAATGACATCTCCTAATCGATAGCCTAACTCCCGCTTCCGTTGTAGCTGTTCGGCAGTTAATTCTCGTGTATAGCCCAGGACATGGGCTAATTCCTGACCATGGGGGTAGTACCGAACCGCTTCCGTATGTATTTCTACGCCTTTGAGTTCCCTGTGATACTCTTTGAGGGCAGTTAGTTGGGCTTCATTCAGGTCACGAGCAATGGGAATTAGTGAAGAAGAGTTGGGTCCAGCCTCTTGTAATTTTTTTTCTATTTCTTCCTGGGGGATATTCAGAATTTTCTCTAAACGTGAACCCACAACAGACCAACCAGATTTTCTGTGGGCCATTGGCCACAAGTATACAGAACGAGGATAACGAGTACTAGCCAAAACCTTGCCATTTCGGTCAAAAATATTACCCCTTACTGGTTGTTTGGGAATGATCCGCACCCGGTTAGCTTCTGCTCTAGTTCGATGGTTTGTTCCTTCAACAATTTGCAAGTGTGCTAACCGCACACCTATTATACTTGTCATTAAGAGGGTGAATGCAATTAAAAATATGGGCTGAAAATCTCGTCCAACCGTACGTGTATTATTTTTTAGGGGTAGTCGGGATGGCTGCAATAAAGTCATAACACCCAGTTTCAATAGTCTACATTAACTGACACATTAACACTCTCCAGTCTCAAGACACCACCTCAACTATGCCGTTCTTTGACACTCCCCACGGTTATACAATAGTCGGAGAGTCAAACTATCATTTTCTATTTCTACCCGCTTTTAAGTCTCTGTCTTGGGTGTAACAACAATCAGTGCAAAGATAACATAAGTGCTATTTTTCATAGCATCTTGTCAGATAACCCAGCCCTAAAGGCATCGGGAATCTCAAATCAGCGCATTCTACCAGGGATTATGACTCAAACTCTCACCCACAATCATGATCAAATTACAAAATCTCAGCCGTTGGACGTTGAACTGCGTTATGTGTTCAAGTTTTTTAACCAGGAACCAGCAGTTAATGGGGTCGATTTGGATATTAAACGGGGAGAATTCTTAACTATTATCGGTGCTTCTGGTTGTGGTAAGACAACTATACTACGCTTGATAGCTGGGTTGGAGATGACTGATGCTGGTAAGGTGTTCATTCAGGGACACCAGATGACTAATGTCCCTGCTGCTCGCCGACCCGTAAATACTGTTTTTCAAAGCTATGCTTTGTTTCACCATATGAATGTATGGGATAATGTCGCTTTTGGATTGCGTGTTCACAAAAAAATCCCCAAATCAGAAATCGCCACCAGGGTTCAAGAGGCTTTAATGCTGGTCAAAATCGCAGATTTGCGATCGCGCTTTCCCGGTCAACTCTCTACTGCTCAACAGCAACGGGTAGCTTTAGCCAGAGCTATAGTCAATCGCCCCACTGTTTTACTGCTAGATGAACCTTTGAGAGCTTTAGACTTGAAGCTACGTCAGGAAATGCAGTTGGAACTGTGGAATTTACATAAACATTTAGGACTAACCATGATCATGGTGACACAAGATCGGCAACAGGCTATGTCTTTGAGCGATCGCATCGCCGTCATGAATCAAGGTAAAATTGAGCAAGTTGGTACTCCACAAGAAATTTACGAACATCCCCAAACCCCCTTTGTTGCTGATTTTATTGGGGATAATAATTTATTTACTGGTAAAATCATTTATGTAGATTCCTCATCAATACAAGTTGAGACCACAACGGGACTGAAAATTACGGTTGACCGCACAGAAAAAACACCAACTGAATTATCACAAACCGTAGTGGTGAGCGTCCGTCCCGAAAAAATCCAACTTTCCCTTTATCGGCCGAGTATATTAACTAACTGTTTTCCAGGACGGCTGAATCAGGTTATGTATTTAGGAACCCACCTTGGTTATGTTGTGGATTTGCTAAATGGTATCAGTATCAATATTTCCCAGCCAAATACTTTTGGCAGTTTACCAGAGCGTGACATACCTATTTATGCTTGGTGGATGAAAAGTGACTGTATAGCTTTCAGGAATTGTACTGATGTCCGTGGAGGTTTGAAGAAGTCTTAGCTAACGGTCCGTAAGAAATCTGGAATTTTGGCGGTTGCTGAGTTATGGATCATGGTTGGTAATTTTGGCTTTTATATTCAAACTCAGCAGCCCTAATGACTTTACTTACAGCTATTGTCAGGTAAATCAACCACATTTTTCAGTCTGACGCTAAGACGCAAAAGACATGAAACTTTTTGCCAGTATCTATACCGTCTCTGGCATTTTTGTGTTACTAGGAATACGTCCCTGTACAATCAACATTGAGCAAGGAGCATGATGTAGTGCATAATTACTGACACTCCCTAGCAAGAACTCACTGATGCCAGTACGACCGCGACGACCAACTATGATTAAGTCAGCAGGCAAATTACGAGCCACTTCACAAATTATCCTCCCAGCATCACCGAGATTTTGGGTAAACCCTGCTTTTACACCGGCATTAGTTGCTGTATCACTCAGCGATCGCAACCAGTCTAGTCTCTGTTTTTTTAGTTCTTCCCACTCTCGCATATAACTTTCAATAGGTGCGGTTTGCACAGATGGATATATGGTATCTGGTTGTGTAAATACAGGGCTGAGATAGGGGTCTTCTAATGGGGATAGTACGTGTAGCAACATCAGTTCCGCATCAGACGCTTTTGCTAAAAATACACCTTGTTCAAAGACATATTGACTCGTTTCTGATTGATCCACAGCTACCAAGATTTTCTGATACATACTTCACATTCCTGACTATAATTAACTTATCCTAATTGTAGTTTCTTATATCCAGTACAAAAGTTTAAAATTATTGTCATTTTTCCAGCCCCACATTATAGCTTATTTGTGGTAGTCATAGCCAAAGCAATATCCACCTGTTTGCACACAGATGCTGGGGTGGAAGAGTTATCTAACACCACATTTGCACGCGCTGCTTTTTCTTCTAGAGATAACTGGCTATTAATGCGGGTTTGGGCTTGTTGTGGAGTTAAATTATTTCTCTGCATTAGTCTTTGCAGTTGCTGTGATTCCGAACACCGCACAACCCAGATTTCTGTGACTAAATCAGTCATCTGAGCTTCAAATAACAAAGGGATAACTAACACCAATGTTGGTGATGCTGATTTGGCCATGGCTTCCTGAAAGCGATGGACCACATAAGGATGTATCAAACTTTCTACCCACTGGCGTTCATCTGACTGGGTAAAGATAATTGCACCCAGTTGTTCTCGATTCAGGCTACCATCTGGGAGTAAAATTTCTTGGCCATAACGTCCTGCGATCGCCCGGAGAATGTCCGAACCTATAGCTACAGCATCCCTAGCATAAATATCTGCATCAAAAATAGGTATATTTTTAGCCGTAGCCAAATAATTGGCAACAATGGTTTTGCCTGTAGCAATACCCCCAGTCAAGCCAATGATGCGTTTATCCATAAGTCATTTTAACTTCAAAGCCGGCAATTCAACTAAGATTAAACTATACTTGATTAAATGTTATTTATTAGTCTTTGCGGAAACCAGACAACTCAGTCAAACTCTTGAGAGATTCAGAGCCGATGATCGAAACTAGCCAACGTCGAATTGTTATTGGGGATGTGCATGGACACTACGATGGGTTGATGAAATTAATGGAGTTCATCGCCCCCACATCAGAAGATCAAGTTTATTTTCTAGGAGACTTAGTTGACCGCGGTCCGAAAAGCTCACATGTGGTTAATTTTGTCAAGGAAAATAATTATGGTTGTCTACTGGGAAATCATGAACAGATGTTTTTCAAGATTGTCACCGGTGATCACATTTCTACATCAGCAATGCAAGCATGGCTGTATGGTGGGGGTCAAGCAACTATAGCCAGTTACGAAAAAGGTAGTATTCCTAAACAACATTTGGAATGGTTGGAATCTTTACCCCTGTACCTGGATTTGGGGGACATTTGGCTCACTCATGCTGGGGTTGACCCGGAGCTACCTTTAGCCGCACAAACAGCCGAGCAGTTTTGCTGGATACGCGACCAATTTCACAGCATTGAACAGCCCTACTTTACTGATAAACTGATTATCATCGGTCATACCATCACCTTCACTTTACCAGGAGTTGCCCCTGGTCAACTGGCACAAGGTCAGGGATGGCTCAATATAGATACTGGTGCTTATCATCCCCGGAGTGGCTGGTTGACTGGATTAGACACTACAAATAACATAATTTATCAAGTCAACATTTTTAATAATTCTCTGCGCAGCCTACCCTTAGCAGAAGGGGTGGTCATGGTTGAACCTGCTAAAATAGCCACTCGCCGCCATAAGCAGCGAGCCTAGTTGATCATTGACATTTTTACTAAAGTATGCTGCGGATTTGGGCGCGATAAGCAGCATGATTTAATCCGTCACCCTGATTGCTAGGTTGGGCATTAATAGAACTTTGGAGGGCATTAATGCGATCGCCTGTACCGGGATGAGTACTTAAAAATGTCGGTACAGACCCGCCACTTTGCATCAGCTTTTCCATAAAGGAAACCATCGCCGAGGGGGCATAACCAGCCGCTGTCAGAGCTTGTAAACCTCGGTTATCGGCATCAAATTCATCTTGACGACTGCGGGGACGCTTGAGTGCCAGTTCTATACCAATTCCCACTGCGGTATTACGATCTAAACCTGCGGCTGAAACTAGACCACTAGCGATGGTGCTTTGGCGCATCTGTTTGACTAAGTGCCTACCGCCAATGTGACCAATTTCATGAGCAATTACACTGGCTAATTGCCCTTCATTATCTGCGGCTTTGATTAAACCTGTATGGATATATACAAACCCACCCAAAGTAGCAAAGGCATTGATGGTGTTATCCTCAACTACTTGAAAGGTGAAGGGAAGCTGAGGGCGATCGCTATTAGCTACCAAACGCCGGCCAATTTGTTCCACATATTGATTAATTTGAGAATTGCGGCTAAAGCGAATATTACTACTGCGTAACTGCTGATTCATCTGCCGACCCAGATCCACTTCCTGAGCATCAGACATATTAGATATCTGAATTACCTGTATTCCCCGGAACAGAAGAGAGCGGATATCAAACGCCCTTCCCGGCAGGGGTGTACTTAGGCACACACTCAGGGCAACAACCACGGCAATCAAGGGATAAAACCAGCGACGCAGCCACCCATGGTGAGCAAAAAAAGCTTGACAATTCATGATCATTAACTGTAATGCAATAAATAACAGGACGAACTTATCCCTCTATAAGTTGCACCTGAGCCTATAAACAAAGCTAGGGTTAGTAGCTAGTATAATTCTCAGTATTCTCCTCATAAATGATCTCATAGGAAAAGTTCTGATGACTATTTTAGATTCCAAAGGAAGATTGTTTGGTAAAATCAACTTACTTGATTTAGGGGCTGCACTAGTAATAATACTAGTCATAGTTGGTATATTTATTTTTCCTGGAACCACGGGTTCTGTTGCCCAAATCGGTACCAAAACCGTACCCATTGAAGTTGACTTAGCCGTTCGCGGTTTAAATGTACGCGACCCTCAACGTTTATTTGAGGCCGGATTCACCAAAGGGGGTAAAACTAACGTTATTATTCGGAATCAACCCTACGGTCAGATTAGCATCAAATCCGTGCAACTACTACCGCGAACCGTGACAGTTTCCCAACCAGATGGATCTGTGAAAGAATTACCAGATCCTAGAACTAATAACTTTAGTACAGATATGCTTTTAACCCTAGAAGGTAAAGCCCAAATTACTGATACTGGGCCAGTATTAGGTAATAGCAAAGTTAAAATAGGTACAACCTTTGAATTAGAAGGTTTTAACTATAACTTTAATTCTACAGTGATCGATGTCAGAGTCAAAGATTAATGGGAACATCTCCCGCTTTAGCGGGAGATAATACAGCACATTTCATCTGAGTAGGTACAAAAGCGGACAAGATGCCCACCCCACAAAAGTTGTATCATTCAATCTGTACTTCAGATTCGGTGCTAGGTGCTGTAGGAACTAATTCAACAAAGTGAAAAACCGCCGAATTAATCCAATAGTCACCGCGGGTACTTCTAACTGGGGCGTTAATCCCACATTTTCTAAGGGCTGAAATACTCTGATAGCTTGGGGATTCTTATGCGCCAGACGACGACCAATTTCAGGTCCGGTGAATTGGGATTTTTGCCCCCAAATAATCCCAGTAGGAGTCGTCAACTGTTGAATATAAAGGGACAAATCAAAACATAAGTCACCACGGACAAAAGACAAGGCTGCATATTCAGCATTTGGTTGTTGGGCAGATTCCAGATAAGCCTCGACAATTTCCTCGTAAATGCGATGAGACTGGGCAAATTGCCTTTGTTCTAAAAAGTTGCGAATACCCGCACTTGTAGCAATTCCAGTGCTATAAAGTAAGCGATCAATCATGGGAACACTAACTACCTGGGCAAAAATACTGCGAGAGTAGTCTTGACCAAAATCTGAGAGTCCCGCCGGTGTCACTAGAATTAAAGACCGAAATAAATCGGGATGGGCGATCGCCACTCGAATTGTGAAAGCCGCAGTCAGGGAAGAAGCGATCACCCTCACAGGTCCTGTACAAGTTTGCTGTAAAAACTCCCGAATCGTCGTCAGATAATCATCAATCATATAGTTTCGGGCTGGATGCTCAGACCTACCCCAACCGATTAAATCCGGTGCTAGAATGCGATACTCAGCCGCAAAAGCCGGATAAACCTTTGACCACTCATAAGCAGAAGAACCACCACCAAAGCCATGTAAGAAAACTAAAGTTTCCTGCTCATCTGTTGCAGTTCCATTCTGCCAAGGTGAGCTAGTGGCAGTATAATAAACCATCTTACCCAGTGAGGTCATTATGGAGCGTTGCTCAAATCCCTGTGGTTGAAACATAAGTATTGATTAGAGTTATGTAATAATCGGATCGCTGGCCTATTGAACCGAGACAGACTACAATTTTAATGATCACTCAGCCAGTAAATTTAAACCTCTGGCCACCGTCATAAATGATTTTTATGCGTCCTGTGCTATTTTTTTGATAGCCGTCTTAATATTAGACAATTTTTTATACACTAGATCAAGACTATGGCAAAGGCTTCATTTTTTATTAAAGTAATTACACAGATACTGCAATGCTTACCTGGAGAGTTGAAAACAAGCAGCTACAAGCAACTAAGTTTCCAGGTATTTTCCGGTCCGGGGGGTATTCTGGGCTTTCTGACAATTGTTCTGGCCATGCTGTTGTGGAACTGGAAACTGCTCTTAGCCCTTGTAGTTGGGGTTGGGGTAATGTTATTAGTTTACTCAATGCAGAAATGGGACTGGCAATTACACTTATCCCAGCTGTGGCGGTCATTAAATAGTCCCAATTCTCGTTTTGCCTTAGCGGTAGGTAGTGGAGGTATTGCCACTTTTAGCACATACATGGCCGCTGCTATCTGGGTTGAATCTAAAAGTTCTTGGATTGCGACCGGTGCCATTGTCCAAGGTTTAGCAACCTTATTAACTTTAGTTTTACTGATGTGGCAAATCCTCAGTTTCCATGGAACACAACAGCAAAACAACCTTGATCAGTTGTTAGTTAATTTAACAGTAGAAGACCCATTGCAGCGTTTAATTACCATACGGCAAATAACTAAAATTATCGCTCATCACGGAATTGATCGCAAGGTACAGCAAGAAGTCATTCAGTGCTTACAGCTATTACTCAGTCAGGAGCAAGAAACAGTGATCAAAGATGCGGTTTTAGATAGTTTACAGGCTTTAGATGGTTTACAAGCTCTAGCATCCAGTCCAGTGAAACCTTTGCGCCCTCTATCTAGCAAGTCTCAGGTTACCGTTTCTTCCTCTGGAAAATTAGCTTAATCCTATATTCCACCCCTTGCAGTTACTCGATAAATCAAAGCTTTCACGGCAAATTCCGGCAAAGCCAACATCCGCCGCCAACGCCAAGGTTCTTGATATAGGCGATATAGCCATTCTAAGTTATTATTTGCCAACCAAGCAGGAGCGCGAGTTTTACCCCCCGACCAAATATCGAAGCTACCACCAACACCAATCCAAATTGCTTGGGGACACAAATCACGATTTTGGGCAATCCATAACTCTTGACGTGGGACTCCCAAACCTACAAAAATTACTTGTGGCTGCAATTGTCTGAGGGTTTGTTTTAATTGCTGTTCTTCTTCTAAGGTATGGTAGCCAGAATGAGTACCTACTACGTTTAAGCTGGGGATTTTTAGCTGCCAAAATTCCTTGGCTTTGACAACTACTTGGGGAGCGCCACCATAGAAAAAAATTTTTGTATCTGGTTGCTGTTGTCCCAGTTCTTGCAGCAGGTTTTCTGCTAGTTCAATCCCCGGAAAACGTTGCACTTTTTGCCACAAAAGCCACCGCAAATACAGCACTACCCCCGCACCATCTGGAATTACTAGGTCGGCATTTTTAATCGCTTGGGCCAGGGTCTGATTCTTTCGTGCCTGCATAGTCATTTCTGCATTCAGGGTCACCACATGAGCACCTCTACTTTGTCGTATGGATTCCAGCAGCCAGCCCGGATAATTGCTCACAATATGAACTGGTATTCCCAGTACCGAAAACTCTTGAGGCGGTTTCAACATAGCCTAATTTTCAATAGGAATTACAGGGGATGATTTCGACCGTTAGTCTATCAAATTTTTTTTCATTGAGCAAAAAAAATAATTATCTTCTGAACACCATAAGAATATCAAAATTATTTACTCAAAAGAGTTTCACATTACTATCTATTTTCAAGTTAAATTAATATATTATGCTGCCTAAGACTATGAATAAAATTCGGATTGCTATCATTGAAGATCATCAACTGACTCGTCTGGGGATTAGGAGACTTTTAGAACAAAGGGCGGAAATTGAAGTTGTAGGAGAAGCTGCAAATGCGGTGACAGGTCTGGAAATGTTAAAAAAGGTACAACCAGATATTGCAATTATCGATATTGGTTTACCAGACAAGGATGGTATTCAACTGACACGAGAGTTGAAAGCGCTCTCTCCTGCAAAATATTCACCTACAAAAGTGTTAATTCTCACCCTTCATGAGCATCAAGAATCTGTACTGGCTGCTTTTGCTGCGGGTGCTGACTCTTACTGTATGAAGAATATTACTTTTGATACTTTACTGGTAGCGCTACGGAACACTTATCAGGGCAATTGTTGGATTGATCCGGCGATCGCCAGGATTGTCTTACGAGCAGCACAAGCAAATACCCAATTACTCACAGATGCGCAGAATATTTTTTCTCCTGCAGATTCTCAGGTTCAGAAGAACAATACCCCAGCTTATAACCTGTCAACCAGGGAAGTACAAGTATTACGCTTAATGGTTGAGGGTTGTACTAATCCTATCATTGCACAACGACTCTATATTAGCATTGGGACGGTGAAAAGTCATATCAGAAGTATTTTGAGTAAGCTAGGTGCTGATGACCGCACCCAAGCCGCAGTAAGTGCTTTGCGCCATGGATTGCTGGGTTAACAGTTTCTGCTCATGAAGAAGAAGCTAGGTAATCGGGTGGGTTTTGTGACTATTTCCCGTCCGTCATCATGCACTATATATAAATAAATATTAAGTTAGTTAATAATTTTTGCTAATTTTATTTGATTTATTACTACCAATTCCTAAATACTGAATACAGTAGCAAGCCTAAACCTTATGGCATAGCCCTACAACCCCCAGGATTGTCAAGCCGGTAGAAAATCACCACTAGTAAACCAAGTTATGACGAAATCTATGGCAGCTTTATTTTGTTTGTCCCCACGGTATCGCCTTGATGATGAATCGCCTTGGCTACAAGGTATAGACCCTAGTCGTCATTATTGGCTGTCAGTGAATGGGGACAAGAATGTAACAATAGCTATACCTGGGTTGGTAGTTTCTTCAATAAGTGAGTTGAAGCCGACTATCCATCAGTTTCGCTGTTTACAGCCAGGGGAACAGATGACAGTAAATAGAATTGCCAGTGCTTCGACAATTCACTGTGTCAGTCCTAACTGTTATGCTGTGGAAGGTGAAATTAATGGCGCTCCTATTTGGCATCTGTTTGATCACGAAACTTTAGATAGTTTATTGATGACGGCACACCCAGATTGGCAATGTGCGCCGTCAGATATTGATTTGGGTCGGAGATTGTTACTGCGCTCCTTGGCACAAACCGCCGCTACGAAAAAATAGGCTCTGGGGACGGATACATCACGCCATCATCGGCGAATAGGTCTGCGGTTGTGTCAAATTACCCGGCGTTGAGAGTGGCAAAATAACCCAGTATAGTGGGTTCAGTGATGCCATCAAGAAATTCCGATTTTCTGGTAAGGGCGACCTTACATTCACCTGCTGCCATATTCTACCTTAAATCAGCAAATATTATCAGGTAAAATTATTCTGCGAAGGGGTCAACGCCCATCTCAGCTACTACCTTGCGCAAAACAGATATTTGCTGACCAAAATCTAATACCTTGATTGCTTCAAGTACCTGTAAACCATCACGGGATAATTGATAACCAACTGGCATGGGTACAACCAAGTGTTTTACCATTAATTCTGATAATTCGTACCAAAAAGCCAACTTTGTATTATTGCTGAGGATACCGTAGGAGCGGCAAATGGGGGTATTTTTATGAGCAACTAAGTCACGCATGACATCTAACTGCTCTGCATAGGACATCTGCTTGATTTGACTTAGCAGACCCTCAGCTAACTGTAAACGGGCTACACCAGTGGCTGCAGGTGTAATGGAACGTCCCATTTCTGTATAAACATACCATAGCACTGCTAGCTGGTCATCTGCGGTCAGACTTTGGAATACAGCCGTGGTGGAGTTAACAGCATCAGCGGACTGATTACTCTGATTTAAAGCATTAGATAAACTGGTTGAAGCTGAATCAGAAGTGAATGTCATGATATTACCACAGTTGGTTAATGGAAGTACACAGGTGGCAAGCTGGAGGCTTAAAATACACCTTAATTGACATCTTGCACGATTTCTTAACAAAAATCAAATAATTTTTACATATAGGTATATTAAGAAATGTTGAACAAAGGAAAATGGATCAATATTCTGTAACTAGCAGCAGTGTAGTGAAAGCTAAAGCCAGAGAGTTGGGATTTCACAAGGTGGGGATTACTGCTGTCAATGGGGTAGATGATACAAACGTCCAGAGGTTACAAACATGGGTAAATCTGGGTTATCACGCCGATATGGAATGGATGAATAACCCCAAGCGTCAAGATATTACCTTAGTTATGCCAGAAGTGCGATCGCTTGTATGTGTCGCTCTCAACTACTACACACCAGATCAACGTCCTGGAGGTGAAGAATATGCTAAAATATCTCGTTATGGCTGGGGTAGAGACTATCACCGGGTGATGCATAAAAAGCTCAAAGCTTTGACTACTTGGTTGCAATCACTAGACACAACTATTCAAGCCAGATATTATGCAGATACAGGACCTGTACAAGATAAACTCTGGGCGCAACGAGCGGGGATCGGTTGGATTGGTAAAAATGGTAATGTCATCACTAGGGAATATGGATCTTGGGTATTTTTAGGGGAGATATTGACCAATCTAGAACTAGAGAGCGATCGCCCACACACAGAACACTGTGGTAGCTGTACTCGTTGCTTAGAAGCCTGTCCCACAGGTGCAATTACCCAACCCTTTGTAGTGGATGCCAATCGGTGCATAGCCTATCATACCATTGAAAATCGCTCTGAAACCTTACCAGAAACCATATCAGCCAATTTACAGGGCTGGGTTGCGGGTTGCGATATTTGCCAAGATGTGTGTCCGTGGAATCAGCGGTTTGCGCAAACGACAGATGTAGCTGATTTTCAGCCTTATCCTGGGAATGTTGCCCCCCTTCTGGTAGAATTAGCCAATATATCCCACCAAGAGTGGGAAAAACGCTTTCCTGCTTCAGCCTTGCGGCGAATTAAGCCAGAAATGTTCAGGAGAAATGCTCGTGCTAATCTTGATGCATCCCCACCTAAAGAATGACCCACAAAGTAATTATTTTTGATTTTGATGGTACGATTGCGGATACAGTAGATGCTCTGGTGACTATTGCCAATCGTTTAGCTGGAGAGTTTGGTTATATCCAAATTACTCCAGAGGATTTAGCCCTGCTGAGAAATTTTACCTCTAGGGAAATTATTAAATACTCTGGTGTCTCTATGTTGAAAATTCCCTTCCTTCTCAAAAAAGTTAAGGGGGAATTAAAAGCAAAAATCCCCGAATTAAAACCTATACCGGGTATTTCTGAAGTTCTATTAGCACTGCATAGTCAAGGTTATAGACTGGGAATCATTACATCTAATTCCCCAGAAAACGTCACAGCATTTCTGAGCAACAACCAATTAAATCACTTGTTTGAATTTATTTATTCAGGGGTGACAATCTTTGGCAAGACAACTATAATTAATAATGTATTAAAACAGAAACAACTCAACCCTACAACAGTAATTTATGTGGGGGACGAAACCAGGGATATAGAAGCTTCAAAAAAAGCCAATATTAAAGTTATTGCGGTGACTTGGGGTTTTAATTCTCCAGAAGCTTTAGCTAAACAAGAACCATATATTTTAATTAACCATCCCCAGGAACTGCTAGAAGTTATCGGAGTTCTAGACTGTTGTTAGAGGATGTTTGGAAAGTATTAAACAGGTAATTTTTATCTTAGGGAACAGGGAATAGGGAATAGGGAACAGGAAACACCAAAGGATTGGGAAGGATTGGGAAGGATTGGGGAACACACCGACTACGGTATGTATGGCTAACGCCACGCTACCGCTATCGACTTCGCTCACCGACCACACAAAAAACAATAAAATCCAGTCCCCTCCCCTTACAAGGCTATCCATTACCCACATCTTTCTTAACAATCTTGAAACATTTATGTGGCAAAGGTTTCAACGCTTGAAAATTTACCTACTCTTGACAAAATGTACCTTATTCTTCTTGATAAAACCCTTATTTTATTGAGAATCATCAACGGAGGATTAAGGTTTGGGGGTTTGGGAGCGATTGCTCTCACGAATGTTAAGAAAGATCCGGGTAATGGATAGCCTTACAAGGGGAGGGTTAGGGAGGGGTCAAACAATAGTTGATACACTAATCATGACTTTCCAAACATCCTCTAAGCAGTCAGTCACCGCTTCGCTAAAACTGGCTTACCATAAATCGCAGAGCAAGGTAAATCATTATTCTAGTTTACTTTTGATTTCTGTACGGTAAGAGAGGAGTATCGGAGAACCAGCACACCCTATTACTAGCAACATTAATAACATCCAACCAAAGTAGTCTTCATTTTGAGGTTTAATAAAACTATGAATACCTTCGTAAGATGTCCATCCATCAATTAGTATGCATACTGCTAATGCTGCTATCAAAGCAGTTTTTTTTATACTTTGACCTTCTAGATCAAATATAATTCTTGTGCAGTAAATTACACAAAATATAAAAGCAGACAAAAATATAGAAGCAAGTATTTTGATTAGTGGGTTAGATGCGACTCCAGAAAACATACCAAAGATTGTGGTAAGTATATCTAGTAATGTGAAAGCACTCATTACAATTAGCACAGGCGACCAAATACTTAAAGGTTGCTTTTGATTGAAGTTGTCCATATATCTTGCCTTATTTATTAAAGAAAATGGTGTAGACTGTCCAAAATATTATCATTAAGGAAATAATATCACTTTCTAAAATAACTGTATTTGTGACAGTAATTAAAGTGTCCACTGTATTGGCATCACCATCTATACCTAGGGGCGGACAAGTCCTTGGTTGATGACATCCAAGGATGTTAAAACAGCTAGGGAATGCTATTTCTGTGGCACTCAACTAACAGATAATCAACTCCTAAATCCCAATCAATATCACCTTCACGGGGAGGGTAAACAATAGCAGGACGGCGGCCTTGTTTTAATTCGGGTTCATAGCCTTCTTTAATAAATCAGTAGCGTGACGGTTCATTAAAAGGGAAATTTAGAATGGGTTCATTTACTTCGTAGGAAATGACATTTTTAGAAACTTAAATTAAGAATACTTTCCTGGAGTGGATTATTTGACATAACATTTTTTACCGCTAAATATTCGGTAATTAAGGAAAAAATTACTTTATCATCATTGATGTCAAGTAAACTTATATTCCCTGAAACTAATCTTGATAGAGTATGTCTATAAAACTCTAGTTCTTCATGCAAAGAATAATCAATATCTTTGCCCCTAATCAACATAAATTGAATAATTTCTTCCTTCTTACCAAATCTATCAAATAAAATATTTGGACTTAGGATAGAATTTTCTGCTACTTTCTTTTTAGTATCCTTGCCTGTTATTATATCTAGCAATTGTTGTCTTACACGATTAAAATCATTACCTAAGTCAAAATAAACAACAGGATACAGTTTAAAGTAAGGCTTTGAGCAAAAGTAATTCACTACATAACTAGCATTATCTTTAATACTTACTTTAAGTTGTAATCCTGCGTGTCTTTGTTTGTTTAATTTAATCCCTTCGATACTTAATAGTTCTTTGGCATCATCAAATCCGTTAATCCAACAGATATCACGATCACTTTGTGGATGGTATAAATGCCCATAATCTTGAGCAGTTTTTGCAAAACCAGTTCCTATTGCTTTATATTCATCAGGGTTATCCATAAAAGGTTCATAAAATATTTTCTTCAATACATTCATAAAAGAAAAAGAATTAGATTCTTGTTTTAAAACTCTAGCAATATTAGCCCAACGTCTATTAGAACTAGGACTTTCATTACAAGCACGCACAACTATCCCCTCTGCGATATAACCTAATAATTTACCAATAAAGCTATTTGGATGGTTATAGGAGCTAATAAAAGGGGTAAATTTAAAAGTCCCAGTGGCTGGATTTATGACAACTGCACCTAAATCTAACAACAAACCAACTAACTCTTTTGTTCTTTTATAATAAGGGGTATCATCTATTAGTTTTGTATCTAAATAATTGTTAGTAACATAAGAACTTGGCAAAACAAGAACCGAATCAGACATTTTATTTAACCTCTTTCAACTGTTTAGTAACTAACAACTCATTCCCCCGTTCATCAGTCTAACAATGCTTTATGATTAATCTTGTCAAAGCATTTGGAAATATCAGCATCTAATACAAATTTTGGTTTGTTTCTTAAAGCTTCAGATATTGCCTCAATGGCATCATGGCTGAGAGGGTGTTTGAAAAGTCCGTCAGGTTGTGAAAAAGCTCTCTGGGTATACGCTGTGAATAGATAATAAACAGCACCGAGAGAGCAACATGAGTAAAGCATACCCCAGCAATCTGACCCGTGTACAATATAAATTTCTCAGTGAGATGATTGATTCCACAACCCAAACCGGGTGGTCACAAGCGTGAAGTCGATATGTGGTCGGTTTTGAACGCGATATTCTATGTCCTGCTAGAAGGAGTGAGATGGCGATCGCTACCTGGAGACTTTCCTCCTTGGCAAACAGTGTACACATATTTCAGAAATGATGCGTATAAACAGAGAAGGTTACTAATTATGCGTATTGTAGGTTATTTGTGGATCACAAAAATACTAAAAATCTTGGATTAGTTCAAATTTTTTGATCAATGTTTTCTATGTTCAAATTTCCCATACGCTATTTAGATAATCTTGTCATCTGTCTAAAGATAGATTTTTAAGAACATAAATTTTTTACTACTGCTCAACCATGGGGATGATTCAAGTAACTAACAGCTACTTCAATGCACTAGTTGACTGTTACCGAGATTCAATCAAAATAACTCAGGACTTACGCAAAAGACAACGAAAATAGGGGTAATTCACGAATCACCCGTACATCAGAACTAGGTTTTTAGTCCAATCTCGTGTAAGTCCTATAAGATACCTCTAAGGCAAGTTGTGAGATGTGCTATGGCTTCTAAAATAGATATAAATTTATCTCCAGAAATTGCAGAACGTTGGAAAGCAACTAAAAATGTGCTTAACCAAGGTGTTGACTCAATAGCTAATTCAAAACAGCAGTTTAGTGAGTCTTTAAAAGCAACAGCAAGTAAACAGACAGGTGAAGTAGTTGATACAGTTATTAATACTTTCCAAAAGGTTAAGGACTCTGTAGACGAAACTTTGCAAAGTGCTGAACAAATCAAAAATACTACATCATCAGCATTGCAAACTGTTGTGACTGATTCTGTAAATAATTGGCTGACTCAACACCCTGGATTTTTGCGGTTCCTTCATGTGTTGGGCTGGGCTGGTAGTCACCCGATTGTCACTATAGTGATTTTGCTGTTTGCGATCGCTTTGATTGGGAGCATTGTTAAAGTCATTGTCCGCCTGATTGAAACAGCTAGTTGGTCTTTACTGCAAATTCCAGTTAAATTAATTTGGTCTGTGATTAAAGTTAGCTTTGTTTCTTTGACTAAATTTACAGGTTTTGCTCTTCAATCAGTGATAGATTCTAAGTTAGATAATACGGTAAAAAATTTACCTATAAACTCTGAAACTTTCGATAACAATAAACATCAGCGATTAGCTCAAATCTCTAAACGTTTAGAAGTGATTCAAGCAGAACAACAACAACTTTTAGCAGAAGCAGCAGACTTAATGGATACGGTTGACGGTTGACGGTGAACACAAAAAAAACAATCAAAAATCATAACTTGACAAACAGCCTCTAAGACGTAGTTACTGCGGTTAAATCCTCTGGGGTCAAATGGTTGTGAACCACAGCGCCATCACGAAACCAAATAATCCGCTGGGTTTGACGCGCCACCTCTGACTCATGGGTGACCATAATCACCGTGATTCCACTGCGATTTAATTCGGTGAAAATATCTAAAACTTCCTGGGTAGTTTGAGAATCCAGCGCACCGGTGGGTTCATCAGCTAGCAAGACAACGGGACGATTGACAATAGCACGGGCGATCGCCACCCGTTGCTGCTGTCCCCCTGATAATTGAGTGGGTTTGTTATTCAGGCGTTTTTCTAAACCAACCTTGATTAATGCTTCCCTGGCGCGATCGCCTCTTTCCCTGGGGTTGACACCAGCATATGCCATTGGTAACATGACGTTTTCTAATGCTGTGAGTTGGGGTAATAAATGGAACTGTTGGAACACAAACCCCAGTTTGATATTCCGAATTTTTGCCAACTCACCATCATTCATGGTTGCTACATCCAGGCCATCTAAATAGTAATGTCCCGTAGTAGGGCGATCCAAACAGCCAATAATATTCATAGCTGTGGATTTACCAGAACCAGAGGGACCCATAATTGAGCAATATTCCCCCTCATTAATGGTCAAATTCACATGATTGAGTGCTCTAACTTCCGTTTCTCCACTCCCGTAAATTTTAAAGATATTTTCTAGGCGAATAATTGCTGATGGGGTTGGGGGATGAACACCAAGATCATCGGTAATTGCAATAGTATTTTTCATAGGAAGGGAACAGGGAACAGGGAACACAGGAAAGACCTTAAGCACTTCTTAAAGCCACAATGGGGTCAAGTTGAGCCGCACGACGGGCCGGAACTACACCAAAAAATAAACCAACACCACCGGAGACCAGAACAACTGTTGCAATTGCACTCGGAGAAATTGCTGCTTCTAAGGGGGTGACTGCTGCTACTAGTAGAATACTGCTGACACCGATTGCAGTCCCAACCACACCACCCATAACCGAAACAATTACAGACTCAATCATAAACTGAACTAAAATATCTTGTTGGGTAGCACCGATTGCCTTTCTCAGTCCGATTTCTTGGGTACGTTCGGTCACTGAAACTAGCATAATATTCATAATGCCAATACCACCCACAAATAAAGATATACTAGCGATCGCAGCCAGCATAATAGTTAATGCGCCGGTAATTTGACCGACAATTTGTAAAGCATCCTTTTGGGTATTGATAGTGAAATCATCCTCCCCAGTAATTTTGTGCCGCAAACGCAGTAAATTAGTAATTTGAAACTTAGCTGCATCCACACTCTCGGCATTTTTAGCCGAAACCACAAGATAAGTTAACTCTAATCCATAGGGAGAAGTGCGCCCCACAATTCTGTTAGCCATGGTCATCAGTGGGATTACCGCTGCTTCGTCGTAATTCACACCTAGATTTGAGCCTTTACCTTCCAGTACCCCAATGACTTGAAAACTGGCATTTTTAATCCGCAACTGTTCACCAACGGGGTTCCTATTCCCAAATAGTCTTTCTGCTAACTCCGCACCTAGAACCACAACTTGGTTATTGCGTCTCATATCTAGGTCTGTAAAAAATCGCCCCATCGCAGTTTCAAAGTCACGAACCGTCAAAAACGAGGGAGTAGTACCAATGATATTGACGTTAGTGTTTTGGTTACGGTATGTGACTACCTCCCGACTATTCAACTCCCCTGCAACTCCTGCTACTGTTGGTACTTGATTAGCGATCGCCTTTGCATCTTCATAAACTAAAGTTTTGGGGACATCCCTAGATATGCGCTGAGTGGCGCGATTACCTGGGATTACAAATAATACATTAGGTCCTAAAGATTCTAATCCTTGGTTAATAAACCTTTGTCCACCTTCGCCGATTCCCATCATGGTAATTACCGAAGCATTCCCGATGACAATCCCCAGCATAGTTAGGGCGCTACGCAACTTATTAGACAGTAGGGTTTTACCCGCCATTTGGATACTTTCTAGGAAATTCATTGGTTATTCCCCCTCTTGTTGTAGTCTGGTGGTGGGTTGACAAACACGCGATCGCCTTGTTTTACTCCCTGTAAAATTTGAGTTTGGTCAGCGATTTGCGCCCCGATGGTCACCTGAGTGAAACTGGGTTGATTTTTCTCATCTGCTACTAATACCCCTGTTTGACCATTTTCGGTAACAATTGCTACTGTTGGTAAGACTAAAGCATCACTAATGCGATCGCCCAAGAAAGTCAAATCCACATTTAAACCAGAGCGCAGTTTTTCTGTACCCGTATCCAGCGCCACCCGCACCTGAAAAGATGTTACACCTTGTTCTACCACCGCTTCGGGAGCGATTAAGCGCACATGACCTTGGAAAACTTGATCTGGATAAGCATCAGCCACAATTTCTACTTGCTGTCCCTGTTCAATTCTGCCAAGATCCACCTCTGGGATTTGAGCGAGTACTTCTAAACCCCGTGCAACCGCCACAATAGAACTAGAAGTCGCCGATGCACTAGTAGAAGCCGAAGTTGTGGGAGTGACAAAAGCGCCGACGTTGGCGTATTTCTGAGTGACAATACCGGAGAACGGCGCACGGATCACACTATCTTGTAAGCGCACTTCTCCCGCCTTAACTTGAGCTTCAGCTGCTTTGACTGCGGCTTGACGTTGAGCAATTTCCTCCGGACGACTACCCTTTTCTAGTAGAACCAATGCGGCTTTGGCCTCGGTGACTGCGGCTTCCCTGACCGCAATTTCTTCATTGCGGCTACCACTTTCTAAGAGTGACAAGCGTTTTTGTGCTTCTGCTAAAGCTGCTTTTGCCCTTTGGTGGTCAGTAACATATTGTTCTAATTGGTCTTGAGCAATTGCCCCTTGCTTCAGTAATTCGCCGTATCTGGTTACCCGTGATTGTGTAAGATTTACTAGAGCTTGGGCTGAATCTACCTGGGCTTGAGCTTGGGCAATTTCCTGAGAACGATTCCCCGCACGGGCTTGATTTAACTGCGCCTGGGCTTGGGCTAAACGGGCTTGGGCTTGGGCAATTTCCTGAGAACGACTCCCCGCAAGGGCTTGATCTAACTGCGCCTGTGCTTGGGCTAAATTAGCGCGGTATTGCAGGATTTGCGCCGGGATATCACCCACATCCATCCGCGCCAGAATTTGCCCTTGTTCGACGCGATCGCCTTGTTCTACATATAATTGCGCCAGTACACCGGGGTTTTTGGGACTAATATTCACAGTTTGAACTGGCACTACCTTACCACTGGCTGCAATTCGCAAAGTCACATTTTGTGCTTCTACAGGGACAGTTAATTGAGTAATGTCTTGTTCAGTAGTTCGATTGATCAGATTATAGGTAATAGTTGTACCCACTGCTAAAGAACCCACTGCTATTAACCCAATTGCCCAGCGGAATGGGTGTTTAACTTTTTTGCCCAGGAAGGGAACTTCTACTTGCGTAACCATAAATAAGAATAGCCTACTAATATCACTTAGTCTTAATCACCTGATTAATTGTCAAAATTCCAATCATATTTTGAGACAATTGTCAACATCTGTCCCTCAGGTAAACAACCCAACTAGGATTTACCCTGATATTTGCTTAATCTTTCTTTATATTACATTTTAGTCTTTGTTTATGTCTTCGGCTGAAGTAAGTAATTTTGTGGCTGTTGATGATCTGGTCTATTAACACTCCCGCTGCCGGGGAATGTTAACTGAAATCCGCTATAATATCTTGTGAAAGTCCGGTTTGTCTTTCTGATCAAGCATAGATCGTTTAAGCTAGCTGAAAGATTCCTTGATTTACGGCTAGGAGGCGTTAGTGTGCCTAAACATATTCGGTTAATTTCCCTTCTGGTGATCTGTAGTTTGTGGAGTATGCCTAGGGCAGCTCACGCACAGGCACTGATACCTCATGCATTGCAGCTAGATGCGGAAAAATTAGAACAACAAGGGTTGGCTTTAGCACAAGAAGCAGTTCAACTCGGACAGTTTGGGCAGTTTGACTTGGCTTTACCACGGGCGAGATTGGCTACTCAACTGGCTGCTAATAATGATAAGGTTTGGGTTCTGTTAGGTAGTTTACATTTACAATCGAGAAATTTTGAACCGGCCATCGCAGCATTGGAAAAAGCCCAATCTCTTAATCCCCGAAATCCTGACATTCTGTTTGCTTTGGGTTCGGTTAATTTCCAACAGCAAAATTACCAAGCAGCAGCGACACATTACCAAAAGGGTTTGCAGTTGAAACCCGAAAGCGCAGAAGGATGGTTTGATTTGGGGAATGCTTACTATATGTTAGGTCGATTACCAGAAGCGATCGACCAGTACAATAAATCCCTATCTAAAAATCAAAAATTCTGGCCGGCGATTAATAATATTGGCTTAATCAAATACGAACAGGGGGAGATTGAAACTGCGATACAGCAATGGCGAGCTTCGGTTAAAATAGACAAACAAGCGGCAGAACCCCAATTAGCATTAGCAGTGGCGCTGTATAATCAAGGACAACGCGAACCAGCCCTGTCCATGGGAGAAGCAGCACTCCGCATCGATCAGCGCTATGGTGATTTAGATTTCCTGAAGAAAAACCTCTGGGGTGAGAGATTACTATCTGATGCTGAAAAATTCTTAGCATTACCACCGATTCAAGCGGCTCTACAGCCACAAGAAAACTAACTACCTAGTAGCTGATTCGTGATTAAGATTGACATCTCCCCTGGTTGAAACACAGGGGATTCTAAACTGATGTTCCTACCCCTGCCCAAGCCTTGCTACCCAAAGTTTACGATATGATTTACTTAATCACTTAAATAAATCAACTCGTCTTGGAAGTGTCAAAGCTCCCCTACTCACCTGGGTCTAATGTCATACTTAGCTGTGTGGCTATTGAATGGGAGCATATCAACGGGTTTTTCACCATGTTTGTGGATGCTTTTTTTTATTTTAACTGCACAAAAATACTTTGTTAATACCTGTTAAAACCTTTTTGTTAAGGATACCACAGGATAAATCCTGTTGAGTTGCGTTTCATCCCTACGCTTTAGCGTAGGGGTTCTCACGTTCCCACTATGTTTTGATAGAATCAACATTTATTAGTGGATATCTGTAGGGAGAAGTGCCATAATTTGTTCAACAAACTGTTGATGATCCACAACTGGCTTAGAGATGTAGCCATCAGCACCGCTCTGGTGCAGAAAATTCTCGCGATCGCCTTCCATGGCATGGGCTGTTACCAAAATTACCGGTAAATTGGCGGTTTTTGGGTGAGATTTCAAGATTTGGGTAATTTTGATCCCATCAACAGACTGACCTTGATAAACGCTTCTCGAGAGGGAGACATCCATTAAAATCAGGTCTGCTTCTCCTGAGTGGGCAATTTTGATGACTTCTTCCACATTTTCTGTATGTTTGACATTCAAGCCACCCCGCTTAGTCAAAATTTTGGAAAAAACGCGAGCATTAATCAGGTCGTCTTCAACAATTAAAACGGTTTTCATGAGAATTTTAGACAATTGTGCTGAAAGTAGCCAAAGGATTTGAGATTAAGTGTAACCTTGGCATACGGGAGATGTGAGATTTATTCTGCCGATAAGCAGCGGAAGTGAACCAAAATCCCCAATCTAAAAAGTTACTATCAACGGATATGACTGATCAAATTGCCACCCCAACATCAAGGATAATACTGCTGCGATTTATCCTGTGAGCACCACTGGCTTGAGACATGGGAGCAAGGCACTGAGGATTTTAATCGCTATGATAAACTACCATCAAAATTGTGTTATGAACCCCATGTCATCCGTTATGCTGCTTATTGCGTGCAGTGTTGAATCCAAGCGACGTTTGTGTAATTAAATTTCAGGGAAAAAACTCATGGCAAAACAGTTAAACCTTCTCCCAAAGGGACAGGTAATCACAACAGCCCTGCATACAGAGATGCAGCGGTCTTACCTAGAATATGCCATGAGTGTGATTGTAGGGCGGGCTTTACCGGACGTGCGTGATGGCTTAAAACCAGTACACAGGCGGATTTTATATGCCATGCATGAACTAGGTCTAACCCCAGATAGACCCTATCGTAAGTGCGCCCGTGTGGTGGGAGATGTGCTGGGTAAATACCATCCCCACGGTGACCAAGCAGTTTATGATGCCTTAGTCAGGTTAGTTCAGGAATTTTCCAGCCGCTATCCCCTATTGTCAGGACATGGTAACTTTGGCAGCGTCGATAATGACCCCCCAGCAGCCATGCGCTACACAGAAACGCGTCTTGCACCCATCAGCCATGAGGGGATGTTGGCAGAAATTGGTGATGAAACTGTGGAATTTATCGGCAACTTTGATAATTCCCAACAGGAACCTACGGTACTCCCGGCTCAATTGCCTTTTCTGTTGCTCAATGGCTGTTCTGGTATTGCTGTGGGTATGGCCACAAATATTCCTCCCCACAACTTGGGAGAATTAGTTGATGGCTTGATTGCCTTAATTGACCAGCCGGATTTGTCAGATGAAAAACTATGGGAGGTGATTCCTGGTCCGGACTTCCCCACCGGTGGTGAAATAGTCGGTAACTCAGGGATTCGAGACGCATATTCTACTGGTAAGGGTGGAATTGTACTGCGAGGAGTGGCCAAGACGGAGGAAATTGCACCGACTAGGGGTAGTAAGCGGCGCACAGCAATTATTATTACTGAATTACCTTATCAAGTGAATAAGGCTGGCTGGATTGAGAAAGTAGCAGATTTAGTTAATCACGGTCGCCTACAAGGAATTTCTGATCTGCGGGACGAAAGCGATCGCGAAGGGATGCGGGTAGTGATTGAACTCAAACGTGATATCAACCCCCAAGAAGTCCTGCAAAACTTGTATCACCAAACCGCCTTGCAAAGTAATTTTGGGGCGATTCTCTTAGCATTGGTGGATGGACAACCGCGCCAGTTAAGTTTACGCCAGATTTTGCAGGAGTTTTTGAAATTCCGGGAACAAACCCTCAACCGTCGCTATAGTTATGAGTTGGGTAAGGCACAAAGTAGGCTGCATCTGGTGTCAGGGTTGCTCAAAGCATTATCTCAACTGGATCAATTAATTGAAATTTTACGCCAAGCTGCTGATGGTAGTACTGCTAAAATCAACCTTTGTAGCCGTCTGGATTTGAGTGAGGAGCAAGGAGATGCTATTCTGTCTATGCCGTTACGCCGCCTCACGAGTTTAGAACGCTCTAATTTGCAGCGAGAGTTTGAGGAACTCAGCGGAGAAATCGCTGTATTGCAAAGATTACTTAGCGATCGCCAAGAACTACTCAAAAGACTGAAAAAAGACTTGCGATCGCTCAAGCGCAAATATCACAATCCCCGACGGACTAGGCTTTTAGCCCACACTAGTCAAGAGTTACCTCAAAACAAGGGAGCCGAAAGTAAAGATAAATTATATTTAGGCTCAAACAAAGTGGCTCCCGAAAGTTTACCATCTTCTGAACCACCAGAAGAAGTGGTGTTAGAATTCAGCCACCGGGGATATGTGCGTAGACTGCAGCCATCAGGGAAAAAATCGAAAGCCGAAAATGGTCTAGCGGATCATGACTTCATCACCCAAACGGAGTTAACTACAACAGATCAGGAGTTACTACTAATTACCAGTGGTGGCAAACTCTACCCTATGAGTGTGGGAGATATTCCCCCTACGACTGGACGTTCTCCCCGGGGAACACCACTGATTACTATGCTCAGTAGTACGGCTCAAAGTGCTCAGGAAGCGGTGGTTAGTCGTGTCCTCTTACCAGAAAATTCTCAAACTAGGCAGATGGTTGTGCTGACAAAGCAAGGACGAATTAAGCGCCTATCTTTGGGAGAATTTACCAATCTCACCCGTCGGGGAATTACGATTTTGAAGCTCAAAGAAGATGATGAGTTGTTGTTGACCCAGTTAACTACTGCCCAGGACAATCTCATTTTAGCTAGTTCTGGCGGACGCTTGTTAAAGTTTGCTGCTGATGATCAACAACTTCCTCTTATGGGGCGGACTGCTATGGGGTTGCAAGCATTCCGGCTGTTAAAACATCAACACATGGTAGGCTGTGTTACTGTGCCTGGGGAGGATCACCTGTTGCTGGTGACTGAACAAGGATATGCCAAACGGCTACCTGTGAGTGATTTAAAACGAGCTGATCGGGGTAATTTAGGCACACAAGCCCTGAAATTTGCCACTAAAACGGATCATTTAGTTGGGATGGTTAGGGCGATCGCCTCTGCTGAGGTGGCACTGGTGACTAATAAAGAGCGTGTTGTACGCATTAGAGTAGAGACTGTGCCCATTTTGGGTAGAGATGGTCAGGGTGAAAGCATTCTTGACCTGCACCGGGATGAAAGAGTGATCACGGTGATGCTAGTCGGACTGTAATCCGCATACACTAATTTATAACTATGGGAACCTCACGCAGCTTCTATGTGTGGGGTTTTTAGCGTCATAAATCATAAACTTTACTATTAATCAATATAATTTCCCGGCTAGGTATTCCCAAAATAATCGCTAATATCCGTATTTTTGTGGGCAAATCACCCAACTAATCATATATTTATTGAGAATAAATCTTAATATTTATGTAAAATAGTTGTAATTTCTGCATATCTACCCAGTGATAGATGCTTTTCTAGCCTTATCAGCAATAAATACCTAAGTCAAGATATCGCAACAAATCATAAATAAATGTTGTATTTCTAAACTATTTGTTATATTATTTTACATAAGGCAATAATATATAGTTAGGAGTGCCAACCATGACAAACGCAACAAACGTTAATGCCCCCGTAACTGAAGATCGCAACGCTTGGCGTTGGGGCTTTACACCCCAGGCGGAAATCTGGAATGGTCGCTTGGCGATGATTGGCTTTTTAGCAGCTGCCCTGATTGAGTTGTTTTCTGGTCAAGGCTTCCTTCATTTTTGGGGCATTCTGTAAGTTTGATATACAGAAATAGGTAGATAAAAAAAATCAATAAAAAAACCTGGCACTACCAGGTTTTTTTATTTGTGGTTCATTTTTGCATTATTGACCTACTGCAAGCTGCCGAAGTAGTCTTACAGTCGCTCCTCGCCCATTTAAAGTCGTGCCGATGCCCCATGCCGACCATTTTAGACTCTACTGTACTGCACGCTAAACAGCAAGAGCTATGCAGGACAGACGAAAGCCGTCCTAGAAGGACGTTGCTGTGTATCCCACTCCTTTGGTCAAACTAATGACTAATGACTAATGACTAATGACTAATGACTAGCGAATATATTCCTTAAGAACACTATTGCGATTGGGATGACGTAACTTACGGAGTGCTTTAGCCTCAATTTGACGAATCCGTTCCCGGGTGACGTTGAAAATCTGCCCAATTTCCTCTAGAGTCTTCATGCGACCGTCATCTAAACCATAGCGGAGTCGGAGTACATCACGTTCACGAGGGCTGAGACTATCAAGGACTTTTTCTAGGTCTTCACGCAGCAGATTTTTGGAAACCTGATCTTCTGGAGTTTCACCATCGGATTCAATAAAGTCGCCCAATCGAGAATCTTCTTCTTTACCGATAGGGGTTTCTAGTGAAATGGGTAACTGGGCAGATTTGGCAATAAACCGCAACTTCTCGATGGTCATTTCCATGCGAGTAGCGATTTCTTCTTCAGTGGGTTTGCGACCCATTTCTTGAGATAGCAACTTGGTAGTTTTTTTAATCCGGGAAATGGTTTCGTAGAGATGAACCGGTAGGCGGATAGTACGGGATTGATCAGCGATCGCCCGGGTAATAGCTTGACGAATCCACCATGTAGCGTATGTAGAAAACTTATAACCTTTTTCGTGGTCAAACTTTTCTGCGGCGCGAATCAAACCAAGACTACCTTCTTGAATTAAGTCTTGGAAAGACAAACCACGATTCATGTATTTCTTGGCAATTGACACCACAAGACGCAGGTTCGATTGCACCATTTTATCTTTTGCCCGGCGACCAATATGCAGGCGATAACGAAATGCTGGCAATGGCAATTGTACAGCTTCTGCCCATTCCCGATATTCAGGTTCCCGTTCTAACTGCTCTTGCAGTCTATCCCGCACCCTTTCCAATTCCAGTAAATCAGCGATTTTCCGCGCCAATTCGATTTCCTCATCTGCCCGCAATAGGCGAATCCGGCCAATTTCTTGCAAATAAAGGCGAATAGAGTCTTCAGTGTAGTGCTTTTTCTTGCTTTGTGTCCGACGACGTGATTTAGCGGCTTTTCCAGACTTTATGTCGTCCTCATCAGACTGAGGCTCTAAAAACTCATCTTCGCCATCATCATTAATCAGCAAGTCCTCTTCTTCTTCTTCTTCTTCGACTAAGAGTTCTAACTCGAGCTCAGGCTGATTTATTATTTCTAGGTCAGGCTGATAAATGCTTTCGAGTACGTTGTTAGCCTGGTTCATGCCGCGTTCCTCATGCTCCTTGCAGAATCAATTACTCAAGATGTGTTTACTGCTCTATTAACCGAGCTATTTCACTACCGAAAATAGGTTTTTAGGCTGACTTCCCGGAAGTTTTTCTCCTCTGTGAGAGGACTGTTTGATGATATGTAGAAAGTCATATTACTGACTTGCTCATTTTAGTTAGAAATCATATGTGTTGCTATGACATACAACTTTTAACCAAGTTTAAACAAATATTTGTCTTGATCCCAAAAACCTACCACTCCATATAACCAAAATATGAGTGTAATATGAATGTTGGCATATTTTCTGATAAAGACTTTTCCGATTGTAGCGTGTTTCACAAAAATTGCACTCTTTTTGTGTGTTAATCATGATGCAATTGTGCAAAGTCAAGCCGCTAATAACTAAAAGATATTAGAAATGGTAGTCATACCCTGAAATTTTTAACTTTCTCCCTTCTAGTGGCGTTATGTTTACATTCAAAGGAAACTACACCCGCTATTACATACATTTAAGTATGATATGCAACATTAACTACATAGCAGCCGTTTTGTTAATCTTAACTTAAGCGAGAAATACTAATGCACCCATTTTTACATTTCCTTCATAAACAACTCAATTTTTAGATTTGCACGGAGCTTTTGGCACCGTAAATACAGTCATAATCATCATGCTTGTCTTCAGACACGGAACTTTAGCTCTGCCAAATGCCTCAACTAGGGAGTTAAGGCTGTGGTGTCATCAGCAAAATGACCAACAGTTGAGATTTGACTGATTCGTCTTATTCACACATTAGCGCACTGCCGAGATTTCTACCTTATGATAGTTGACAAACTGTTCTTATTGTATACACCGATATTTTAATCAATTCAGAGGAATTTTAACAGTTAAAATTACAGATTTTAGACTTAAGTAGACTAATATCTAAATTATACCGGTAATATCATAGACATCACCCCGGCAATCCCAAGAAGGTATAAGCAGTCAGAATTCCCAACATCAAACAGTCAGATTATTGGTTGCTCACCCACTGGCGGCGTGGCTGTAAGTCATAACATTGTTAAATCTAATACTCTTACTCTAGGGACAATGTTGTGATTACGCGATATTTAATCTTTAAGATATTGAGCTAATTCCGCTGGGTAGAAGAAATTAAGCTTTGCTATTCAAGCATAACAAATGCTTTTCTAACTTGTGGGTGAATTTCACCCATAACTTAGATTTAGATATCGATGCTTTTGACTCTGACTAAAGTGCCAATACAATCTAGTTGGCATATACTTGACAAAAATTTGTTTTTGTGATATTTCTACCATTGAAAAAATTATAGTTATGCTAGTTTTATCTTGATGTATTATATCAAACAATTTGACCAGACAAGAAATCACCAAGCAAATTTCCCCGGTTTTGATTCGACGGGGAAATTTAAGCAGGGAATATTGCTGTTGATAAAATTATTTGAGTTCTAGCTTGTGGTCTAAGTATCGGGGAAATCTGATGGCAGAATTACCCGATAAACTATTTGACACTCTGATGGTGTAAAGACACTGAGATCCGGTCGTCAAACATCGTCTACCCAGTCGGCTAAAGTCTAAGCCTAGTTTTCCCTCTCAGGGCTAAAACCGCTGAGTTTCCCGCTGACAGCGATATTTTTATGAACAATCAGGTTTTTCGCCATTTTCGTTATCAACGCTATATCAAGGGATTTAGATATCTAAGTATTTAGATATCTAAATCCGTGAGATTGAGTTTAGAAGCATAGGTTTCGATGAATTCGCGTCTGGGTGCAACGCGATCGCCCATTAAAATTGTAAAAATGCGATCAGCTTCCGCAGCGTCTTCAATTTCCACCTGCTTCATTTTCCTGGTTTCTGGGTTCATGGTCGTGTCCCAGAGTTGTTGAGGCATCATTTCACCCAAACCTTTGAAACGTTGGATGGTATAGTTAGCGTTGCTGGGGAATTGAGCAATTTTTTGTTGTAATTCCCGATCGCTATAGCAATACTCATGATTGCGTCCCCGTTCTAATTTAAATAGTGGTGGACAAGCAATATATATAAAACCCTGTTCAATGAGCGATCGCTGATATCGATAGAAGAAAGTTAACAATAGTGTACGGATGTGCGCCCCATCAACATCAGCATCAGTCATAATCACAATGCGATGATAACGCAGTTGGGAAGCGTCAAATTCGTCACCTTTTACCCCTAAACCCAGGGCTGTAATTAATGCTTGGACTTCGTTATTTTTATAGATTTTAGCGTCGTCTGTCTTCTCGATATTGAGGATTTTACCACGAAGGGGGAGGATGGCTTGGGTACGGCGATCGCGTCCTTGTTTAGCACTCCCACCTGCTGAGTCGCCCTCCACGATAAAGATTTCCGACTCTGCTGGGTCACGAGAACTGCAATCTGCTAATTTACCTGGTAAGGGTGAAGATTCCAGAACAGATTTGCGCCGCACTAACTCCCGCGCATGACGAGCTGCTTCGGCCGCTTTAAAGGCTTGAATAGCTTTATCTAAAATCGAGTCAGCGATTCCCGGATGAAATTCTAAATACTCACTGAGGACTTCTCCCACCAAAGAATCAACAATCCCGCGAACTTCAGTATTACCCAGTTTGGTTTTAGTTTGTCCTTCAAATTCTGGGTCGGGGACTTTCACAGAAATTACTGCTGTCAAACCTTCCCGCACGTGTTCGCCACTGAGGTTAGATTCATTCTCTTTAATTTTATTGCGCTTGCGAGCGATGGCATTTAAAGTGCGAGTCAGAACCGCCTTTAACCCTTCTAAGTGAGTACCACCATCAACGGTGCGAATATTATTAGCAAACCCCAGCACATTGTCTGTGTAAGCATCAGTACACCACTGTAAAGAAACTTCTACTTGTACATTATTGCGTTCTCCATGCACATAAATAATTTCTTCGTGTAGTGGTTGCTTCTCGCGGTTCAAATAACCAACATACTCTTTAATTCCACCCTTGTATTCGTAGGTTTCTACCCTGGGTGTATCGCTTTTGAGCAGTTCCAGGCGATGGTCGCTAAAGGTAATTTTGACACCTGCATTTAGATACGCCAGTTCCCGCAGGCGACCTGCTAAAGTCATGTAATCAAACTCAATACCAGTAGTAAAGATTTGGTAATCTGGCTTAAATTTGACAGAAGTCCCGGTTCTGCCATCTTTTTCAGGCTTTACTTGCAGTTCAGTAACTGGTAGACCTCTTTCATAGCGCTGGACATGAACCTTATAATCCCGCCAAACAGTCACTTCTACTAGTTCCGACAGGGCGTTAACTACGGAAATCCCCACCCCGTGTAATCCCCCAGATACCTTGTAACCACCACCCCCAAACTTACCCCCAGCGTGTAGTACGGTTAACACAGTTTCCAAAGCAGATTTCCCCGTGCGCGAGTGAGTGTCGGTGGGAATACCCCGACCATCATCTGTGACGGTCACGGAACCATCAGCATTGATATCCACTTCTATATGGGTACAGTGACCCGCCAAAGCTTCATCAATAGAGTTATCTACCACCTCATAAACTAAATGGTGGAGTCCTCGCGGCCCTGTAGTCCCGATGTACATCCCTGGCCGTTTGCGGACGGCTTCCAGACCTTCCAGAACTTGAATCTGATCGGCACTGTAACTGCTCGTCATGAAAATTCTCCTGATGCGTGGGTTGAAAGTCGCCCAAAAACAAAAAAGTTAAAACACCCCAAAATTATAACACAAAAGGGTTAATGAGGACTGTAGACCATTTTTATGAGAAGTTTATCTAGGGGATATAACCCCATAAGTTTTGTGAACTGATTGCCTCAAAATTTGCAGTTACTGAGATGCACTCTGTATTATCTGTAGTATATGAATTTTAATTAGTAAGGGCTAGGAAACTACCTATGAGAAAAAATAAAATAAAAACTTTAGGATTCTATCACAAAAGCTTGACTAGAAACCGGTGAGTATGGGAAGTTAAGATAAATGACTAAATTGATTGTAATTTGTGGTGCGACGGCCACAGGTAAATCAGGTTTGGCTTTGAGTTTAGCCGGGGGTTTAGATTCTGTCATCCTCAGTGCTGATTCCCGTCAGGTGTACCGGGAATTTAATATTGGAACGGCGAAACCAACATCTACAGAACAAAAATTAGTACCACATTATTTAATAGATATCTGCGACCCCAGGGACACTATGACGGTAGCAGACTATCAGGAACAAGCACAAAGTTTAATTACTTCCCTACCTCAGTCTCCACTACTGTTAGTTGGTGGTACTGGTTTGTACATCCGCTCTATCGTTCAAGGAATGAAAATTCCCAGGGTTGCACCACATCCAGAATTGCGATCGCAACTGGAATCTTTAGGACAAACCTCCCTATATGGCATTTTAAAACAAGTAGATGCGATCGCGGCCCAAAAAATTCATCCCCATGATACTGTCCGGACTTTACGAGCATTAGAAGTATTTTACATTACCGGTTGCCCCATTTCCCAGCAGCAAGGAGAGAACCCCCCAGATTACCCAATTTTGCAAATAGGTCTAGATTGTGACCCGGAAAAACTAAGGCTGCGCATTCACAGGCGAACCGAACAAATGATCGCTGATGGTTTAGTGGCTGAGGTAGAATATCTCTCTCAAAAATATGGTGCTGATTTACCTTTATTAAATACCTTGGGATATCAAGAAATTAACCAGTATTTGGCGGGTAAAATTTCTTTAGAGTCAGCCAAAGAATTAACTGTTCTACATACACGACAATTTGCCAAGCGCCAGCGTACTTGGTTTAAAGCATATCCTCAAATTCAGTGGTTTAACGCAGATGATCCTGATTTACTAGAAAAGGTTGGGCGACGAGTAGGGGAATTTGTTTAGCAGCAAAGCCTCAACTCTGGGATAAAAGTAGTAACTCTCCCCCTTTGCAAGCGCTATTCTGGTAACAATGAAGATATATCTACATTTGACTATAAAAAGCTATGCTCATCCAAGAGAAAAAGCAATACAACTGGAAAGCTATTATTAAAGCATTTGAAACCGTAGTTGGTAAAAATGGCGTGGTACAACGCCGTGAAGAACTCATCACCTATGAGTGCGATGGTTTAACCAGTTATCGTCAACGCCCTGCTGTGGTATTATTACCCAGAACTACAGAACAAATTGCCCAAATTGTCAAAATATGTAATCAATATTCTGTACCCTTTATCGCCCGTGGTTCTGGTACTGGTTTATCTGGAGGGGCTTTACCTTCGGAAAATTCTGTTTTAATTGTCACTTCCCTAATGCGGCAAATCCTGAGTATTGATTTAGATAATCAGCGCATTGTAGTACAACCAGGGGTAATTAATAGCTGGGTAACACAAACCGTCAGCGGGGCGGGATTTTATTATGCACCAGACCCATCTAGTCAAATTATCTGCTCAATTGGGGGTAATGTAGCGGAAAACTCAGGGGGAGTACATTGTTTAAAGTACGGTGTCACAACTAACCATGTCTTGGGTTTAAAAATTGTCACGCCCACCGGGGAAATTTTAGATTTAGGGGGACAAATTCCCGAAACACCTGGTTATGATTTAACAGGTGTATTTGTGGGTTCTGAAGGTACTTTAGGTATCGCTACAGAAATTACTCTGAAAATCCTCAAAACTGCCGAATCAATTTGTGTGTTACTAGCCGATTTTACCAGTGTCGAAGCTGCTGGAGCAACGGTTTCTGATATTATCAGCGCCGGAATTATTCCCGGTGGGATGGAAATGATGGATAACATCAGTATTAATGCAGTTGAGGATGTTGTCGCCACAAATTGTTATCCTCGCGATGCTACGGCTATTTTATTAGTAGAAATCGATGGTTTAGATGTGGAAGTTCAGGTCAATAAACAACGGGTTATTGAAATTTGTCGCCAAAATGGGGCACGAAATGTAACTAGTGCTAGTGACCCAGAGACACGTTTAAAACTTTGGAAAGGACGGAAAGCAGCTTTCGCCGCCGCTGGACACTTAAGCCCAGATTATTATGTCCAAGATGGTGTCATCCCCCGGACTCAGTTACCTTATGTCCTCCAAGAAATTGAGGCATTAAGTGAAAAATATGGTTATAAAATTGCCAATGTATTTCATGCTGGCGATGGTAATTTACACCCTTTGATTCTGTATGATAATTCTATACCAGGAGCCCTGGAAAAAGTAGAAGAAGTAGGGGGAGAAATTCTGAAGCTTTGTGTTAAAGTCGGTGGCAGTATTTCCGGTGAACATGGTATTGGTGCTGATAAAAAATGCTATATGCCAGATATGTTTACCCCGGCTGACTTGGAAACTATGCAATGGGTCAGGCTGGTATTTAATCCCCAAGGTTTAGCAAATCCTGGTAAAATATTTCCTACCCCCCGCACTTGTGGCGAAGCCGCAAATTCAGTAAATATCAAGCAGTTTCCCGGCGTGGAACAATTTTAATTGGGCTTTAAGTTAGGGTGAGTTTTGTATTGAGGATATCATCACATAATTCTGAGAAATGTTAGTTAGATATCTATATAAAACTGTTTCTCAGTAAAAAACAAAGTCAAGCCCATAAATGAATAGGTTGAATAAACGTAGTTTTTTTTACTTACTGTGTTGGGGATTTGTAATCGCCTACACAGTATTTTCTTTTCCTTTACTAACGGGATCTCAATCGGAGAAAAGCTTACCAATAACAACAGAACTACGAGGGGTTTGGCTAACTAATGTTGCTAGTGGCGTTTTATTTTTGCCCTGGGGAATTGACCGCGCTGTTACACAATTAGCTGCGCTAAACTTTAATACTATTTACCCTGTGGTGTGGAATCGAGGCCATACTTTCTATAAGAGTAAGTTAGCTAAAAGTGTAACAGGATCTGATGCTGATACTTTACTAAATATCATGCACGGCGGACAAGATGTTTTAGCAAAAATTATTCAACTGGCTAGACCTCAAAATTTAAGTGTGATTCCTTGGTTTGAATATGGTTTTATGACCCCACCTCATTCACAATTAGCCAAGGGTTATCCGGATTGGTTAACTATGGGAAAGGAAGGGATAAAATCTACTAACGAAGTTCCTTTAGAGGAAATAAATGATAATTCAGGACATCAGCAAGCTTGGTTAAATGCTCTGCACCCAGAAGTGCAGCAGTTTATGTTAGGTTTAATTCAGGAAGTTGTCAGCATTTATCATGTGGATGGCATTCAATTAGATGATCATTTTGGTATGCCTGTAGAATTTGGTTATGATGCTTTCACGGTTGATCTCTATCGCCAAGAACATCAAGGTAAAAGTCCTCCTAGTGACCCGTTTAATCCAGAATGGATGCGTTGGCGCGCTAATAAGATTACCAATTTTATGGTAAAAGTTCATCAAAGTGTGAAAGCAATTAAACCTAATGCGGTCATATCTGTATCCCCAAATTCACAGGCTTTTGCCTATAAATACTATTTACAAGACTGGGAAACCTGGGTAAGAAGAGGTTTAGTAGATGAGTTAATATTGCAGGTATATCGCAATAATCAAAAGAGTTTTATTACTGAATTAGAACAACCAGCAGTAAAATTTGCTCGGACTCGGATACCGGTTAGTATTGGTATTTTAACCGGAACCTCTACTAGTCCTATGAAGATTTCCCAAATTCAAGCACAGGTGAAAACGGTACGCGATCGCAATTTTACTGGTATTTCGTTTTTTTACTGGGAAAGTTTGTGGGGGAGCATCACCCCAGAACCTCCCCAGCAAAGGCTACAAGTGTTTCAGAAATTGTTTGTCGCTAAAGCTGTTAGACCTTAACCAGGGAAATTCCTGTATACTATCGCTGACAGATTGTATATGCATTTAATATGATACGGCTTTTGGTGACGGTGATTTTACTGGCGTTATTGACAGGGTGTGGTACCATCGGACTATTACCGACTACTCAGTTAGTCCAAAAAGCGATCGCACTCCAGGTAGAACAAACTCAGCAGCAACTCAACCAAAAACTGGATTTAGACTTATCCGATTTTGAAATCAAAGATTTAAAAATTCGCCAGGAACAACCCCTAACCATTGAAAACCTACCAGCTTTCCGCGTCCGGGGAACCTA
This sequence comes from Anabaenopsis arnoldii, assembly GCF_028331025.1. Classification (NCBI taxonomy): domain Bacteria; kingdom Bacillati; phylum Cyanobacteriota; class Cyanophyceae; order Nostocales; family Nodulariaceae; genus Anabaenopsis; species Anabaenopsis arnoldii. The sequence continues at coordinate 36,641 of NZ_JAQMUH010000067.1, forward strand.
CGATTTAATTTTGCACCTTCCCAAAAGACAGTTAACACAACACCAACAACCTTTTGAAATTTATTTGCAAATTCAGCAAGAAGGTAAGAGCTGGCGCTTGCTAGTTCCCCAACAACAAAATCAGGAGTCACAAGGGAATTGGCGCAGCTATTTAATCCTTTGATATCAGTGACATCACAAAATCTGTGCTGAAGTATATAAACGTTTCATGATTGCTAAGATTTTTGTACCATAATCTAAATCTGCTGACCACCGCCCAGAAAGTTGATAAATTGATGGCGCAATTCCCCGGGTGATAAAGCGAAATCGTGGATCTACCACTTCGGTTACTAAAGGTTCAAGACTCCCATAGGCTTTTAAGTGTTGAATATGCGCTCTCACACCAATTCTGGCGCTAGGAAAAGACGCAGCTTCAACACTACCACCAATACAACCCAAACCAGCAAAGTTATTTTGCTCAGGTCTGACATCGCCCCCAAAACGTAAAAATTCAGTTTCTAAGCACATTTGGCAGAAAGCAATGTCATAGTTTACACCCTCAATCTTACCCTCTTCTCGATACAATTGGGCTATCTGTGAAAAATTTACTAAAGCTTTTTCATGGTTGCTTTTCAGGAATAATTGTAACTCTACTTCCGATGTGTTACCCCTTGACATAATGCGGTCTATTTGATCAACGCAAATTAATAAATTTGAGCGTAAAGTAACTAGATTAATTGTGGTATCCCATGTAATTTGAACGTGAAATTCTCTTAAATCCACAGCTTTAATATAAACTATTTTATGGTAACTAATGCGGTGAACATCTCTTAACTTTAATAAATCAATTTGTAGTTGATCTACTATGTTAATCGGAATGTAGCAATTACCATTAACTAATATTCCTTTCTCACCATATTTTTGCCCATTAATATGAATATCAATAACTGGGTAGTCAGATACAACAGCATTTACAGTACTGCGGTCAATTAGCCGACTCCAAGATATTAAACCCTCAGCAATTCCCAAGGCAAAATCACGGCGATAATTTTGTAACAATTAGGACTTACGCAACTGGCACAGGCGATCGCTACGCAGAGCTTGCATCTGTGTGTAGCAATCGCTAAATGAAAGCACATTGGTATTATATAAGTGATGTCAATGGCACGGGGGGATGCCTAGTGCAGTTGATAGTAGAA
>NZ_JAQMUH010000068.1:0-32952 GCF_028331025.1 Anabaenopsis arnoldii
GTTTGTAAACTTGTAAATAATAATTGTCGTCACTAAATCTATTATGGCTGTTTGTGACTCTTGCTGTGCTTGTGTGAGTAAAAACCTGGCGGTATCTATAGCTTCTGTTCCTTCCTTAACAGTCAGCAACATCAACCCTAAACCCAAACTTTGGGTTCTCCGTCGGAACTAGGATATTCTATTTGGGGATTAACTACTGTGGTGGTCATGGCTACCTGCTACTGTGGTAGGTTATTGGGGTCTATTCCTTGGGATCTCAGATACTCTTCGAGTCTATCAGCCCGTAGGCGTTCTTGTTCGGCCCGTAGGCGTTCCTGTTCGGCCCGTAGGCGTTCCTGTTCCGCTAAATCTGCTAATTCTGTAGGTATGAGTAACTTAGCTCCCGTATCTAAGCGATAGAACCGTAACAGTTCCCCTTCTGCTTCTAACCGCAACTGCAAAGGTTGACATATGCGATCGCTAATGGGTTGATAAACCTCATCTTGTAAACGATAACCCTTTAATTGTTCCGGAATCCATTCACCTTTAGGGTCAAATAGCCAATATTCTAAAATCCCTAACTGTTCGTATAGTAATTTCTTTTGTTCCTGGTCTTGCTTCTGAGTGCTTTTACTGGTCATTTCAAACACTACACTGGGTACTTGACCCTCTTCCCACAGCTGATAATTATCCCGACCCCCAGGAGCCACATCAAAAATCACCATTACATCTGGGGCGACTCTCAGTTTAGGGAATCCCTGAACATAATAGAGAAATTGATCAGCCAACACCGTGGCTTGTTGACCGGCGAGGTATTGTTTAATCACCTCCAGGGTAGTGAGAATTGCATACAGATGTATATAAGTTTCTGCCAAGGGTTCTCCGTCGGAACTAGGATATTCTATTTGGGGATTAACTACTGTGGTGGTCATGGCTACCTGCTCTCTGGTAGGTTGTTGGGGTCTATGCCTTGGGACTTCAGATACTCTTCTAGTCTATCAGATTCTTGTGGGTTGGGTTGTGACTTTTTATTGACCCTCAGTATGCAAACTCTTTTCCATCATGACCCAAATCTATTACCGCCGGGTCACTGATTCAGGTAAACTGAGACTTGGTTTATTGCATTGTGACTAAGTATGGAAATTGGACAAAAGGTAAAAGTTTTTCGTTTGCGCGATCGCGTGTCTGCTAGTATTGCCAAAAAACTCGGACAAATCGGCATTATTCAAGGCTACAAAGTCGCTGATGGCTGTGGAATTGGTGTAGTGGTACTGTTTGACGACAATTCATCTACTTGGTTTTTTGAAGATGAAGTCAAACCAGTGTAATAGATAGAACTCAAAGCAGAAGCTAAGAGTATTTGCCTAGTGCTAAGTTGGAGTAGAACAGATTGCCGGGAAAAAGAGAATCAACTAATGTCCCTGATATTGACATTTTTGGGCAAAGGCGGTACGGAGCGTACTAAAATTGCGATCGCCACCGCCAAGTTATTGGCAACCCAAGGTAAGCGGGTACTTCTAGCAGGGTTAACAGAACCAGTTTTACCCATGTTACTGGAGCAAACCCTAACCCCTGACCCCCAGGAAATTGCCCCCAATTTACAGGTAGTGCAATTTAAATCCTCTGTATTGCTAGAACGCAGCTGGGAAGAAGTGAAAAAACTGGAGGCGCAATACCTCCGCACACCCCTCTTCAAAGATGTTTATGGTCAAGAACTGGTAGTATTACCAGGGATGGACAGCGCCCTAGCCTTGAATGCGATCCGCGAATATGATGCCAGTGGCAAATATGACGCGATTATCTATGATGGCACAGGTGATTCCTTTACCTTGCGAATGTTGGGGATGCCAGAATCTCTGAGTTGGTATGTGCGGCGATTTCAGCAATTATTTGTCAACTCCGATTTAGGGAAAACGATTGCGGAATCGCCCTTAATTCAGCCGCTAATTAGCAGCTTTTTTAATGTCAACTGGACAGCAGATAACTTTGCTCTACCCACCAACCAGGTGAATAATTTCTTAGACAAGGGAAAAGCAGCTCTTGCAGATCCTCATCACGTGGCGGCCTTCTTAGTGACTACACCAGACCCCCTACAAGTAGCAACTGCTCGTTATTTGTGGGGTAGCGCTCAACAAATCGGTTTAACCGTGGGTGGTGTGATGGTGGTGTCACCCACAGATCAAGTCAACCTCTCGGAAGAATTTAGACCTCTGACGGTGAGCGTTGTTCCCGATTCTCCCACAGGGGAATGGCAACCTTTAATAGATGCTCTACCCAACTTTGTAGAACAAGCATTACAGGCTCCCAAACCCATGGAAATCGACACCCATAACCGTCAAGTCCGCCTATTCTTGCCAGGATTTGACAAAAAGCAAGTCAAACTTACCCAATATGGACCAGAAGTTACAGTGGAAGCAGGAGACCAACGGCGTAATCTCTTCCTACCCCCGTCCCTAACTGGTAGACAGGTAACGGGAGCCAAATTTCAGAATAATTATTTGATAATTTCTTTTTAAGTCCTGGGTACTGGGAATTGGGTAATCAAAACCATCTATTCCCCATTCCCTAGTCCCTCTTCCCATTCATAAGTAAGTCTGATGTCAGAACCAACCCCTATTAAACCTAATTCCCAGCCAGCAGAGGCTATAGATTCAGTTAAACCCAACCAGGAAATGACAGCAGTTGCTGACCGCAGCGCCAAAACTCGCCAATTACTGGGGATGAAAGGCGCAGCACCGGGGGAAAAGTCCATCTGGAAAATCCGCTTACAACTGATGAAACCCATCACCTGGATTCCCCTGATTTGGGGGGTGGTCTGTGGTGCGGCCTCTGCGGGTAATTACACCTGGACTTGGGAAAATGTCTTGAAGTCCGCCGCTTGTATGTTGCTTTCGGGTCCTTTACTCGCCGGTTATACCCAAACTCTCAATGAATACTATGACCGGGAAATTGACGCGGTAAATGAACCCTACCGCCCCATTCCCTCTGGTGCTATTCCCTTACCCCAAGTCATTACCCAAATTTGGGTATTGTTAATCTCTGGTAATGCTCTGGCTTTTGTATTAGATGTGTGGGCTGGTAATGAATTTCCCACAATCACAACTATAGCTATTCTGGGTTCTTTTATTGCTTATATTTATTCAGCACCACCATTAAAGCTCAAACAAAACGGTTGGTTAGGCGGTTATGCTCTTGGTGCTAGCTATATGGCTTTTCCTTGGTGTACGGGTCATGCGTTGTTTGGTGAACTGAATTGGAAAATTGTCGTGATCACTGTGGTTTACAGCTTGGCTGGTTTGGGTATTGCTATTGTTAATGATTTTAAGAGTGTGGAAGGCGATCGCCAGTTCGGATTAAAATCATTACCTGTGATGTTTGGTGTCACCAGAGCCGCTTGGGTCTGTGCAGCCATGATTGATGTTTTTCAAGGGGTGATTGCAGTTTACCTGCTCACTATTCATGAAAACTTATACGCGGCAATTTTGTTGTTGTTAATCATCCCCCAAATCACCTTCCAGGATATGTATTTCCTGCGTGACCCTCTGAAAAATGACGTTAAATACCAAGCCAGCGCCCAACCCTTCCTAGTCTTGGGAATGTTGGTGGCTGGTATAGCTCTGGGCCATGCTGGCATTTAGTTTCTCTAGCCAGGGGAAAAAATGATGGGTTAGGAGTTAATATACTTCTAACTCTTAATTATGATCAGGAGTTACCGTGTTAGAGTTAATAAATCTTTGCATTCGGGGGATTCAACCATTATTAATCCCTATTTGCTTTGTTACCGCTTGGACTGTAATTATTCTGTTTGCTTGGAGTCTTTGGTCAGCAGCTCGAGATAGTGTGACCACAGCCAAACAAATGCATCAAATCCCCTGCCCTAGCTGCCAATTTTTTACCAATAATTACCGCCTAAAATGCACTGTACACCCTTCTACTGCCAGTACAGAAGAGGCTATTGATTGTTCTGACTATCAACCAAAAACTAATCCCATGCTTTACTAAAATAGGCAAGGGAAAACCGCCCATGAGAAAAAGCTAATTTATGCTAGTTCAAAACCTCAAAGACTGTCAAGAATTCATTGCCGGAGATAATACCATTCTGCGGGAACTGCTACACCCTGATAAACAACCCCTGGCATTAAGGTATAGTTTAGCTCATGCAACCTTACCAGTGGGGAAAACCTCTCAACCCCACTCCCTGACAACTTCAGAAGTGTATTATATTCTCAGTGGACAGGGAGAAATGCACATTGATGATCAAAATCAAATAGTCAGTTCAGGAGATGCGGTGTATATTCCTCCCAATACCAGGCAATTTATCCGCAACTGTGGTGTTGAACCGTTGGTATTTATTTGTATTGTTGATCCGGCATGGCGAAAAGAAGACGAGACAGTTTATAATATTACTTAATCTGTGCTTAAGTAATTTTGACCATCTGCCAAAAAAAGTAGGCTTTTCTGGTAAGGAATGAAAGATAAACTACCATTAAAATAAGTATAAATACGATTTATACTTAAAGTTTTAACTTTTCCAGAAATGGGGTAAATAGCGGTACTAATTCCCGGCGACTGAGAACCAGGGTAGGAAAAGAGCGATCGCTATAATCTTGCCCGGGTGACAAAGGAAATGGTTCATCTTTGAGAGATATCCAACTACCACCCGCAGCCTGTACAATCACCCAAGCCCCGGCGAGGTCCCAAACCTTGGGTGTAGCTTCAATACCACCTAATGCAGCCCCTGCAGCGACTGTGAGGAAATTATAGCTAGCTACACCCAGCATCCGAATTTTACAGGGAAAATCCCTTTGAATCACGGAAGTGCTACGGGAACAGAGGTTAAAAAAGTGATTTTTAGTAGCATCATCACTACTGCTATGGATAGGGTGATGGTTGAGGAAAGCCCCTGAAGGTGTGACTAATCCAGAGGAACCTGCCCAGAAACCATGAAAAGCTTGACCTAGTGGGGGGACGTAAACATACCCAAATATGGGTGTACCTCGATACAGGAGACCCATGGAAATTGACCAGATGGGAAGACCCCTAGTAAAGTTAGTAGTGCCATCCAAAGGGTCTATGACCCAACACCATTCTGTATCGGGAAAAACTTTGTCACTCTCTTCGCTTAAAATACCATAACCAGAAAAATGAGAAGCGATCGCATCACAAATTTCCTGATCAGCCCATTTATCGGCTTGGGTAACTAAACTACCGTCAGGTTTTTGGGAAGCCTGCACTTTCCCAAAATCTTGCATAAGTTGCTTTCCCACTCTGGTAGTGGTGGTTTCGGCAAAGTCGAGAATTGCTGTCCAAAAATCATTCATGAATTAATTCTCACCCCAAGGCGTTCCTTCAACCAATATTTAGTCTAAATCACTTTCTAAAACCGAGGCGATCGCCTGTTTGGCATTGGTTTGAAATTCCCTAACATTAACGCGGTTGAGAAACCACACAGCCAGGAGCATTCCCAGTGCTTGGATTCCAAAAACTAAACTATAAGCCATTAATGTTTGTGAGAAAATTCCTTTTCCCAAATCCAACACAGCACCGCCACTCACAGTAGCCACACCGCGGGAAATTGCTTGTGCTAAACCCCAAGCGCCGATAAATGTCCCAGCTGTTTCTGCTGCGGTTAAATCTAACATTAAACTAATCGCCCCGGTTGTCGTCATACCAGAGGTGAGACCATAACAAAATAACGCGCCTTGAAGTAGTTTTTGATTGGCAGTAAATCCCGCTAAAATGATCAATACAAAGGAAAATGCCACCAAAAAACACCCCAACTTAGCAGTTTTTTGTTTACCTAAGCGTGGTACAACTAGGAATCCTGTAGAACCCAGACCGATCAGCGTCCCTACTCCCGAATAAGCATTAAGTCTAGTAGTTTCCCCCACAGACATACCAAAAACTTCACCACCATAAGGTTCAAGCACAGGCTCTTGCATAAACAAACTGATGGTGAGAACCAACAAAAAGCTAAAAAATAAGCCTGTTTGGCGACTAGCAGTCAGTACCTTAAATGCTGTTTGCAGCGTAATTTTGTCTTCTCGTGCGATCGCAGTTGAACGCAAGCCATAACGAGAATATTTTTTTTCCACATTGTATGTGGATAATACAGCTAAACCAAAAACCACAGATGGGAGGATGAAAAATAGGCGGTTAATTGAGTTTTGTAATGCTGCTAACTGTTCAGGTTGACTGTACAGAGATGTTAAAGTTGTGTCTAACACTTGTGCCTCATTGCCTGGTGCTGGTAATAACACAGAACTGATAATTGCACCAATGACAATACCCACCATTAACATTGACCAGACAACACCCACTAATTGAGAGCGATTGTCCTCGTCGGAAACATCTACTAACAAAGCCGCAAAAGGAGTAGAACTAGAACTCAAAGCCAATCCATAGAAAGCAAAAATCCCCCCCAGCAAAGCCACCCAACCATAGGTTGGTAATGTCCAACCCTGAGCATAAAAACTGGCTCCTAATTGCCAAGTTACTTGTACTGCTAAAAAAGATGTAGTGACAAATACAGCCGCGCCCAAGCAAATGTAACCGGTGCGATGATATCCTAATAAAGGTTTTGCATCAGACATTTGACCAAACCAGAGTCTGGCGGGTGCAACCAGTTGGTGCATGGCTATAGTTCCCGCTACCAAAGTGGCTGGAAGTGCTAATTCCTTAATCATAATTCGATTCAGCACCCCCAGAGTTAGAAGTGACATGATGCCCAATCCCATTTGAAATAAGCCTAACCGAAACATGGTCAGTACATTAACTTTAGGTACAATCTGGGAGTTGGTTTGAGAATCAAATACTTCGCCGCTTGCCATAGCTATTTTTCAAGATGGGTTACACAATTTAGAATCTCATAAACGATTTCATAATACTGCCATTGCATTCACATGATCTCACAGCTAAACATTGGTTTGAGTAGGCAACATAAAAAAGTTGCTGATCAACGCAAGGATTTTCATTTCAAAACCGCCAATAGTCTGTTGAAAAAATATTGTGACTGTAAACTAAAGAAGTAAAGAAATGTAAATAAAATAAATATTCAACATGGAAAACATCACATTAGGACAAAATGGACCGAGTGTTACACCCCTGTGTATTGGGACTTGGGCTTGGGGTGATAAACTTTTCTGGAATTATGGCGATGGCTACGGTACCCAAGAGTTGGAGGCGGCGTTTACAGCAGCATTGGAGGCTGGTGTGACTTTCTTTGACACTGCTGAAGTTTATGGAATGGGACTGTCAGAAAAATTATTAGGGCAATTTATGCAAACATCATCAAAACCTGTGCAAATAGCTACTAAATTCGGCCCTTTACCTTGGCGGTTTACAAGTCAGTCTGTTTCAGATGCTTTAACGGAGAGTCTCAAACGGTTACAAGTAGAGCGCATTGAACTGTATCAAGTCCATTGGCCCTTTGCTTTCTTTTTAAGTCAAGAAACTTTGATGAATACCCTAGCCGATGAAGTGAAGCGGGGTAGAATTGCGGCGGTGGGGGTAAGTAATTATTCAGCTACTCAAATGCGAGAAGCCCATCAAATATTAGCGTCCCGGGGAATACCTTTAGTTGTGAACCAAGTCCGCTACTCTTTATTAAGCCGCCAAATTGAAACTAATGGAATTTCAGCCACAGCCCAAGAATTGGGCGTGACTATTTTGGCGTATAGTCCCCTGGCTCAGGGATTGCTGACAGGTAAATACACACCTGAGTGCGCCGAAACTCCCAGTGGTGTGAGGAAGATGGATCCGCGGTTTAGTAAAGAAGGTTTACAGAAAATTGCCCCTGTCATTTCTTTACTCAACAGTCTGGGAGAAAAGTATGGTCGCACTCCTGCCCAAGTAGCCCTCAATTGGTTAATTTCTCAAGGAAATGTGATTCCCATTGCTGGGGTAAAGACTCCCCAACATGTCAAACAAAATGCAGGCGCTTTGGGCTGGAGATTAAACACCGATGAAATTGGACAACTAGAACAGGTCAGTCGTCCTTGGTTGAGTTAATCAACCTTACTCTCTAAGTGCATTTGAGGATGACACAGAAGCGTCACGGCGGGTTCGCAGCTTGGGCTTGGGAGTCCCTCGTTTACCTTCGTCTCCACCATTGCTGTCCGATTTGTTCCAGGAGGAGCGGTTTCTGTCACCGGAATATTCACCACTACGACGCTTGGTTAACTTCGGCTTGGAGGAGGGTTCATCATCTTGGGGGTCTACCCCTGATTGCAACCAAGCAGGACGAGTTTGATCATAAGCAATTTGTAATGCGGCTGCGGCGATCGCATGAGCATCATATTCTTCAAGTAGTTCGCTGACTATGGGCAAGAATGAAGCTAGGCGTTCGCCAGTTAAGGCTTCTTTAACTTGTTCTTGTAATTTCTGGATATGTCGCGCTTCAATCTGGGCTCGTGTAGGAATGGACAACAATTGCCAATTTTGGCGGTTATGGCGCTCAAATACCTGTTGTTTACGCCGCTCAAAGGGCTGTACTAATGAAATTGCTGTACCTTCTTTACCAGCGCGACCAGTACGACCAATGCGGTGAACATAGGTTTCGGCGCTATCTGGTAAGTCGTAGTTAATGACATGGGAGAGCAGATCGACATCTAAACCCCGTGCTGCAATATCAGTAGCTACTACCCATCGCACTTGACGATTACGGAATCGGGTCAATAATCGCTCTCGTGCTTGTTGAGACAAGTCGCCGTGGTATTCGTCCACGCTATGACCGGCTGCTTGTAGTAAATTGGTGAGTTCCGCCGCTGTCCTTCTGGTACGCACAAAGATTAAAGCTGTTTCTGGATCTTCCATTTCTAGAATTGGCTGTAATGCTTTAGCTTTTGTCCAGTGGCGGGGGATAAGATAAGCTACTTGATTGATTTTGTTGGGTGTGGCTTTTGGCTGCTCAACGGTGACTGTGGCGGGGTTTCGCAGGAATTTATTAACAATCATGCGAATTGACGGTGGCATGGTTGCTGAGAATAAAGCTGTTTGCCGCTCTTTGGGGGCTTGAGATAGGATTTTGATCACATCATCAATAAAGCCCATGCTCAACATTTCATCGGCTTCATCCAAGACAAACCACTTGACTTGATCGAGTTTTAAACAACCCCTATCTAGTAAGTCAATCATCCGCCCTGGTGTACCTACAACCATGTGAACACCACGTTTTAGTTGCATCATTTGGCGTTCAATGGACTGACCACCATAAATTGCCAGAATCCGTAATCCTTCGTTACCTGCGAATTGGTTGATGGCATCGTGAACTTGAATTGCTAACTCACGGGTTGGTGCCAATACCATCGCTTGTACGGCTTTGTGATTCACATCTAGCTGCTCTAAAATTGGCAGAGAAAATGCTGCTGTTTTGCCTGTTCCAGTTTGGGATTGACCGACTACATCCCGACCTGCTAGCAGTTGGGGTATGGCTTGGGCTTGAATATTAGTAGGTGTGGTAAAGCCAATGTTTTCTAATTGCTCAACACGTTTTTGTGAAATACCTAATTCTTGGAACGAAAGAGTCATTAATTCTCCTAGATTTTGTTTTTTGGTTTTGGTTTGGTAAATCTGACGGCAGTTGTATTGGTTTGCCAGATTTAAAAACAGTGTCTGCAACCCTCTTTTAGGTGAGGATGCTACGCAGTCAACTAACGCCGAGGGATACTCTGGAAAGTAGACTCAGCGATACCCTTTGCCGCTCTGACATGACTTCTCTTCTAGTCGATACCCTGGGAGATGGCAGTACTGCACTCAGTGAAAGCTACTTCTACTTGTGCTAACTATTGACAACTTCACCGTAGAGGTCATATGTATCAGCACCGTGAATCGCTACTGGCACGATGGTTCCCAATTTTGCCGCCCCATCGACATATATCTGACCATCGACTTCTGGGGAAAATCTGCCAGAGCGACCTATGAGCTTTCCACTTTCAGGGTGTTCTTGTTCAATCAACACATCAACGATTTTGCCGATTTCCTGTTGATTTTTTTTGGCGGCAATTGGCTCTTGAAGCGCCATTAATCTATGCCAGCGCTCATCCATCACCTCTTGGGGTAACTGATTAGCTAGCTTGTAGGCGGGTGTTCCTTCCTCCGGCGAAAAGGTGAATGCACCCACATGATCAAATTCGTGGCGCTTGATGAATTCTAGTAGATGCTCAAAATGTTCCTCTGTTTCTCCGGGAAAACCAACTATAAATGTTGTCCTGAGTACGGCGTTTGGTAGGGCTGCTTTGATGCGTTTAATAATCCCATCATTTACCCGTCCTTGCCAGGGACGATTCATTGAGCGCAGAATATCTGGATGAGAATGTTGTAGGGGCAAGTCTAAATATGGTAATACATTCTTGGTTTGTTTGATTGCCTCTATGACATCTGGGGTCAGCCCGGTGGGATATGCATAGTGCATTCTGATCCACGGTACATCTACTCGACCTAGAGCATGAAGCAATTCGGCTAACTTTGGTTGTCCATAGATATCTAGGCCGTAATTGGTGGTGATTTGGGAAATTAAAATAATTTCCTGCACGCCTTGACTGGCTAACTGCTCCGCTTCAGTAACTATAGATTCAATAGTACGCGATCGCTGGTTCCCTCGTAGATGGGGAATAATACAAAATGCACAACGATAATCACATCCTTCGGCCACTCGCAGGTAGGCAACGCCTTCAGTTGTAGTGCGATAACGCGGTGTGGTCTCGTCTGCAATGTAGGTCGGCTCTGGACTAACCTCTTTGACCTGCTCTCCTTGTTCTACACGCTCAATTACACTTACAATCTTGTGATAATCACCTGTGCCTACTAGTGCTACTGCTTCCGGCAACTCTGTTAATAATTGTTCCTGGAAGTGTTGCGCCATACAGCCAGTAATCACAACTTTCTTGTTGGCTTCTGCCAGTTCTACTAAAGTTCTGACAGATTCTTGTCTTGCTGTTTCTATAAAACTACAAGTATTAACTATAACATAGTCTGCTAACTCTTCATTTGTATCTACACCATAGCCTGCTTCTACAAGCAGTCCTAGCATATGTTCTGTATCAATTCGATTTTTCTCGCAACCCAGGTGCGAAATGGCAATGGTTGGCTTTTCACCCATATTTTGAAAACATTTTCCGTTTTTTCTAGTCGGATAAACAAGCAGCGATGGTTTCGCTTCTTGTGATATACACCTTTACACAGTCAGGGGCTAGAACAATAGTTTTTCACTGCCACCTACTGCCTGCGGGTGCAGTGCCATAGGAGATTTTCCGGCCATGTTATTATATATGTACTACTTAGTCTATTTCCCAGGGTAGGTTAAGTGTCTTTGAGTATGTTTAACACTTATATTTTTTTAACTTGTCTGTTGGTATTTTTGATTACCGCAGCGCCTGTGTTAATTTACCCGTCGGGAAGCCGCCCAAAGGGCTGGTTTTGAAAAGTCGCTACCCTCAGGGAAACCGCGCTCTCTGGGTAGGTGATTAGGACCCAGGAGTACGAGACAACGCCTAATAAAGCAGTAAACTTACCCTGACGGTCAGGCCTTGCCGACGACGGCGCGTGGGCGGGGCGCATAAACCAGGGGAAGTTGCCTTGCGTCTTGTGAGTGGCAAACTCCTCTTCTAGCCTATTTTTATCTTAACATATCTTAGAGGAGGTTTTACGATAATTTCCAACCTAGGGAAGAGGTAGTAAGACAACCAACTCAAAACACACTTGACTAGTTAGTTAAAAGTCAAGAGGAGCCAGCCCCATGAGCGGGTTCCCGGACTTCAGGTGACTGGCGTTCAATAGTCAACAGTCAAACAATTTTGGATTTGAGATTGGCAATTTTAGATTGACAGCACCCACGAGGGCATACAGGTTAAGGATATGAGATTTCCCTTCTCCTATGCCACCCCGCACTACCACCCTATGAGGTTGACTCTGGTCAAGGTAGAGGGTAGTAGAGACGTTGAGGATTTGAGATTTGTGCGGACCAAAAGCGGCTGGGCGGAGGGACTCAAAGAATTTTCTTTGAGTTTTTAGATTGAAAATCTCAAAAAACTGAAATGGACAAATCCGAAATTGAGGAATCCAAAATCTAAAATTGGCACAGTCAAATAAATTATAGACTCTAGACTGGTGGACACTAGACCCCGCAAAGCACCCCAAATATTAGGTATAAAACTAAGACGTGGACTTATATCAGTTATTTAAAACTCGAACACCAATTATTGGTGTGGTTCATCTACTACCACTACCCACCTCGCCCCGTTGGGGAGGTAATCTCAAAGCGGTAATTCAGCGTGCCGAACAAGAAGCAGCAGCCCTGGCCAGTGGAGGAGTAGACGGCATTATTGTGGAAAACTTTTTTGACGCGCCTTTTACCAAAAACCAAGTTGATCCAGCTGTTGTAAGTGCCATGACTGTGGTGGTACAACGAATCAAAAATTTAGTGACATTGCCCATTGGTTTAAATGTTTTGCGCAATGACGGCAAAAGTGCAATGGCGATCGCCTACGCCACCCAAGCACAATTCATTCGCGTCAATGTATTGACAGGGGTGATGGCAACGGATCAAGGATTAATTGAAGGTGAAGCTCATCAATTACTGCGTTATCGCCGAGAATTAGGCTGTGATGTCAAAATTCTAGCTGATGTGTTGGTGAAGCATGCCCGCCCCTTGGGTTCCCCTAATCTCACAGTTGCCGTGAAAGACACCATTGAAAGAGGTTTAGCAGATGCCATAATTTTGTCTGGCTGGGCTACTGGTAGTCCTCCTAACCAAGAAGACCTGGAACTAGCTATTGGAGAGGCAAATGGCACTCCAGTGTTTATAGGTAGTGGAGCGAACTGGCAAAATATTGCTACACTGATGCAGGCAGCAAATGGGGTGATTGTTTCCAGTTCCCTGAAGCGCCATGGTCGCATCGAGCAACCAATTGACCCGATTCGCGTCAGTCAATTTGTGGAAGCTGCCCATACTCGTTGGCATCCCAACGGCAAGATTCAGTCTATTTCTGGGGCTGTGAAAATACATTCTTAGGAGACTCCAAGGGAAGGTTCGGGAAGTAATTTTCCCAGACTATGACTAATGACCAATGACCAATCACCAATCACCAATTAGCAGTTTATGATTCGCCGCCGTTCTACTCCTTGGATTCATAAATGGTCGCGTCCATTGATGGCCGCGATCGCTGGATTTGGTGCCTTGACCACAGGTTACATCACCATAGAAAAGTTAACAGGAGGCAGTGCCGCTTGTGTAGCCCAAGCTGGTGCCAGGGGCTGTAATGATGTCCTTTCCAGTCCTTGGGCAACCATCACCATTCTTAACCTGTCTGCGCCCTTAGCCTTATTTGGGCTTTTAGCGTATGTGAGTATGGTGATTTTGGCTGTTGCTCCCTTAGCTTGGAAACCAAGTGATAAAAATACTGTCAAACAACTGGAAAACTCAACTGGGTGGCTACTGTTGGTAGTATCCGTGGCTATGTCTGTTTTCAGTGGCTATTTAATGTACCTACTGGCATTCCAAATCCAAGCTGTTTGTTATTACTGTATTGCCTCCGCTGTGTTCTCTGTGAGTCTTTTAGTTTTGACCATTATCGGTCGGCCTTGGGAGGACTGGGGGCAAATTTTGTTTACCGCTATTATTGTGGCCATGATCACACTGATTGGTACTTTGGGTGTGTATGCTGGGGTGAATTCTTCAGGTACAACTTCTGGAGAACCTCAAAGAATTAGGTTTACACCCCAAGTAAATCCTGACCCGGCTTTTGGTTGGGAAATCACCACTACATCTGGTGAGGCAGAAATTGAACTAGCAAGACACCTAACAACCATAGATGCTAAGGAATATGTTGCCTATTGGTGTCCTCACTGCCATGAACAAAAGCAACTTTTCGGTAAAGAAGCTTACAAGATTCTTGAACAGAACAATACTATGGTGGAGTGTGCTGCTGACAGCCCTAAAGGTCAACCAGAAGTGTGTCAAGCTGCCAACATTAAAGGCTTCCCCACTTGGATCATTAATGGTGAAGTCTATAGCGGGGTTCAAAACCTCGACGAACTGGCTAGAATTTCCGGCTACACTGGCCCTAAGAACTTTCAGTATTTTCGATGATTGATCAAGGTTGGCTGTTAGTACTGACTGTCAAATCAACACCCATCAAAAATCAACAGTCAACATTATTGTTGACTTTTTTTTTGCCATGGAAAATGACTAATCTTTCCAAATCATAGATTTATGGTATTGGGATTTTTGTACTAGAGTATGGACTTGCCAATCTGGGTCTGGTTGAGGATAGTCTAGGCGGTAATGACCACCCCGGCTTTCAGTTCTAAATGCGGCACTTTTGAGAATCAGATGCGCTATATCTAATAAATTCCGGGTTTCTGCCCAAAGTCGCAATTGCTGTTCCACATCTGTGATCTGGAAACTCACCGATTGATTAGGACTCAAAGAAACTAAGAATTGACTCAAAGGTAAAGCGGCAAAATCTTTTTGCCAAGATTCTACAATGGCAATGGCTGATTCTAAACCTGACTGCTCCCGACAAATTCCCGCACTTTGCCACAGCAAAGTTGGTAAATTTTTTCTCAGTATTTCTAGCTGTGTTTTTTGGCTTTGCCATTCACTGATATCGAGGCTGAATTCTCGTATTGGCACTATTGGCAGTTCTGAGGATGGTGTCATATCTTGGAGATCAATATTTGCCATCTGGGCTCCGAAAACAATACATTCCAGCAAAGAGTTACTTGCCAAACGATTGGCACCATGTACCCCTGTACTGGCATTTTCTCCCACTGCGTACAAACCGGGAATGTTGGTGCGATTCATTAAGTCAGCAACAATACCACCCATCCAATAATGGGCAGCTGGGGCTACAGGAATGGGTTCGTGGAAGACATCAATTCCCCAATATTGACAAACTTTAATGATATTAGGAAAGCGATGACGAATTTTCTCAGGAGATATGGGGCGCATATCTAACCACACGTGGGCGGTAGCAAGATCAACGGCGGTGTGTTTAAGATGGCTGAAAATAGCTCTACTAACTACATCTCTGGGTGCTAGTTCACCCGCGGGATGATAATCAAAAGCAAAACGCCGCCCAGTGTCATCAATCAAGTGTGCGCCTTCGCCACGTACGGCTTCACTAATCAGAAAGTGGTCTGCACCCGGTAAGGTGAGGGAAGTGGGGTGAAACTGCACAAATTCTAAATCTCGCAGAATAGCCCCGGCTCGATAGGCCATAGCTACCCCATCCCCTGTACTGACGGCTGGGTTAGTTGTTTGGGCAAAGACTTGGCCACCGCCACCGGTTGCCAAAACCACGGCAGAGCTTCTGATGGGTGTGATTTTACCTTGATAGAATAGGCTGATTCCCTGACATCTGCCGGTTTGGGGTTCTATCCACAAATTCAAAGCCAAAGCTTGCTGGATCACTTGAATGTTTTGGCGACGCAATACTTGTGCTGTCAGGGTGGTGGTGACTTCCCTACCTGTACTATCGGCGGTATGGAGAACGCGGGGGTGAGAATGGGCGGCTTCTAAAGTTAAAGCCAAAGCTTGACCGTTACGGTCAAAGGCTACTCCCAAGTTTACCAGGGATTGAATACACTCACTTGCTCTTTGGGCTAGGAATTCTACGGCTGTGCGATCGCACAAGCCTGCACCTGCGTGTAATGTATCCTCAATGTGTAATGAAGGCGAATCTTCTGGGGCGATGGCGGCCGCAATACCTCCTTGGGCCCAATCACTGGCAGATAAACAGACAGTTTCTTTGGTAATTAAGCCAACTCGCAATTTCTCTGGTAGACACAGTGCTGTATATAGTCCAGCAGCACCAGCACCGACTACTAAAACATCAAATTGGCTAGGAATATCTATTTGCAGCAAAGTCTAATTTGGGTAGCAGGGGCTTTTAATTAGGGAGTAGTGGGACGGGTCTCTCCCATTTTGAGAAAAAGCGGCCACTCCCTAAAATTAGGAAGTTGGCTGCTATTCCGTATATTTAGTTAGCTTAACTGTTGAGACAGTTATCTGTAGATGCCGTTGTTAAAGCGATCGTCTCCAGCGTTGAAGATGGTTTCTAATTCTGTGACTGTAAAGTTATCTAAGTTAGCTTGTAAAAGTTCTTTTTGGCGATCGCTTAATCCCGGAATATTCAAGACATCCTCCACCTGATCGTAAGGAGCATTGAGTACGATTTTTTTGGCTAGGGTGGGGTACAGACCTGGATACTGTTGAAAAGCTCGGACGTTGGTATTATTCAAATCAACTTTTTGACCAAATTCTGTGCCTAACTTAGCATCTGCTCTATTCTGCCGTGTCACCGCCAAAACTGCCACTGGACTAAAAGTCACACTGTTTATATTAGCAGCCGCAGCTATCTGAGTTGTTCCCAGCCATCCCCAGGATCCGACTACCAAGCTAAATACTGTTAATAAACGCACCAATGTTTTCACAATTTTTCTCCCTCTTTCCATGAAAATAAGATAATCATGTTTTGCTAAATGCTATCAACTATAAGCTGAATTCAGGCCAAAGATGTCAAGCATACCGTTGAATACTGGTCAGCGTCTCATCTTCGGTTCTTGACCATAGATAGGTTGAGTATATCTATATGATCGTCATGATCTTCCTTTACCTGAAATTGGAGCTTCATAGCCTAGTCAGCACATAGCAGTCATCAAAAACTAATATACAGTGTATTAATACCCCCAATATTTGCTGCTACTGGGTTGGGTCTGATGTTTACAAAAAGTTATCTAGATGACTGGGATTTTGGCAAAACCTATAGATAGGTTTTTTCTATACTAGCAACATATAGCCTTTTTCAGGCTCATGAAGTACACACCAATTCCCTATTCCCTATTCCCTGTTCCCTCAAACTAAAAAAATTGTACCTCACGAGCATGGGAAATGCTATATTGAGAGAATTTTTAAGCGGCAGATGCAGCTATTAAGAACAGGCTATCTACCAAAATTGTACTTAAAACTGCGCCACTAAAGGCGTACCAATGTTTTGATTTTGTACGTAAGGGTAAAACCCCTGCGGTTAATAGCATTAGTAGCCCCATTACTGCCCAGCCTTGTCCCCAGGGCGTTTGTACTTGGATTAAGGCATTTTGTAATATTGGTGACACGTTATTCGGGTCTACCTGCATAATTTGCCGCCAATAAGGCATCAAGTTTACTATATAAAAATATACATCAGTCAAAGCTGTACCGAGTAAGGAACCTAAATAAAACCAGTTACCAATTGGCCCCCAATTCTTAAGGAGACACCAAGCGGCAAATGGCAAACCGATTGATTCTACTGGTAAATGCCATAAAGGTTCCCAACGTAACCAACCCCAGTAAATGGCTCCTGCTAACCAACTCCAGCTAAAGCCAAAAAGCAAATCTCCCCATATATAAGTTTGAGGACGCGACATTAAAATAAAACTCAGCCATACCCAAAATCCTGTCAGGGCTACACTTAGCACTGGTAGCGATCGCACTAATGGCGCTTCTATAAATACTGGTACTGATACCAAAAACACAGCCGCAGCCAAGATTAACCAAGTCTGTCCCTTGGTCGTAGATATGAGTAGGGAAGCAGATAAGCCAAGTGTAGATTCTAACTTATGGATACTATTTTGCCCCTGGTCAATGGGGGGTAAATCAGTATTTATAGGAGTCTGGGGAGTAGTGATGGCTGGCGTGGTGCAGCCATAGGAAGACAAAGTATTGTTAATCAAAGTTTTTAATATTTGTTACTAAACTTTATGTTAATTAAGATATCACAGTTAAAAATGCCCTGGGGGGGGATTTTTAGTTTACCTAATTTTTGCATAAATTGACTAGCAGCAGGGTAAACTGTGCTGATGACTTTTTCCTGGCAAGTGGCCCAAACAGATGTTTTTATAATTGGTTCTAGCGCTTGGCTATCGCAAATAAATTAAATGGTTTTATCAAAACGGCAATGGTTCGTATTCCTAAGTGCAGCATCTGCTATTTACTCGGTTGCAGCATTTCCAGCAAAGGTTTTAAGTACCGAAACTCTCCTGGGGTCAGAGGAGGTACAGCAACTGAATATCCTGCAAGCTATTTTTTTAGGCTTTGTCCAGGGAATGACTGAATTCCTTCCCATCAGCAGTTCAGCACACTTAAAGGTTGTACCTGTAGTACTGGGTTGGGGGGATCCGGGGGTAGCTTTTACGGCGATTATTCAACTGGGTAGTATTGTGGCTGTGCTGTGGTATTTCTGGGGTGATATGACCCAAATCATCAAGGGAGCAGCAAAAGCGATCGCCGTCAAAGACTACCAAAGCCATGACTTCAAGCTATTTGTGGGAATTAGTTTGGGAACAGTCCCGATTATCTTCTTAGGACTGTTAATTAAAGGATTAATCCCAGACTACGATAATTCACCCCTGAGAAGTCTAGCAGCGATCGCCATAGCCTCTATATTCATGTCGCTGTTATTGGGAATAGCAGAAAAACTGGGTAAACGTCAACGTGACTTTGAGCATCTGACCATGAAAGATGGGTTATGGATGGGTTTAGTTCAATGCTTGGCTTTAATACCTGGGGTATCTCGTTCAGGTTCCACTATGACTGGTGGACTATTTATGAACTTAGAGCGGGATACAGCTGCAAGATTTTCGTTTTTGCTGGGAATTCCCGCCATTACCCTAGCAGGATTAGTGGAGTTGAAAGATTTTTTAGCAGTGGGTGTAGGTAATGTGGGTATGGTTCCTATGGTTGTCGGAGTCATTTCATCTGGGATATTTTCATATATGGCGATCGCTGGGTTGATACAATTCCTCAAGACCCAAAGCACCTGGGTATTTATTTGGTATCGCCTAGCCTTTGGTGTAGCAATCTTAGGTGCAATTAGCACCGGATTGTTGAACAATAGTTGATATTCATTGGTTCCGGGTTTCTCATCATGTCTACCATCCGTCCCGCTCAAATCACCAGAGTATTACCCGATTCTATAGGCGCAGAAATTGGCTTTGAAGCGGGGGATGCTATAGTTGCCATCAATGGCATACAACCCCGTGATTTAATTGATTATCAGTTTCTCTGTGCTGACGAAGTGCTAGAACTAGAAGTTTTAGACCCATCTGGAAAAACTCATCACATTGAAATAGAAAAAGATTACGATGAAGACTTGGGGCTAGAATTTGAAACTGCTTTATTTGACGGTTTAATTCAATGTAATAACCGTTGTCCCTTTTGCTTTATTGACCAGCAACCACCCGGTAAGCGTTCCAGCTTGTACTTAAAGGACGATGATTACCGTCTGAGCTTTTTATATGGTTCCTACTTAACCCTAACTAACTTAGCTGAAAAAGAATGGCTGCGGATTGAACAAATGCGCTTGTCTCCATTGTTTGTTTCTGTTCATGCTACGGAACCGGAAATCAGAATCAGACTGCTAAAAAACCAACGTGCAGGCAAAATTTTACAGCAAATTAAATGGTTCCAAGATCGCAGACTGCAAATTCATGCTCAAGTAGTTGTTTGTCCTGGGATCAACGATGGTCAACACTTAGAAAAAACCCTGAAAGATTTAGCAGTATTTCATACTGGAGAAGTACCCGCAGTCGCATCAGTAGCAGTAGTTCCCCTGGGTTTGACGCGGTTTCGCCCAGCAGCAGATGAACTGATACCGGTAACAAGGGAAAAGGCTCAAGAAGTGATTTCCCAAGTCAAAACCATGTCCCAGAAATTTCGCCAACAATTAGGATCGGGTTTTGCTTGGTTAGCAGATGAGTGGTTTTTGATTGCGGGTGAGGAATTACCCAGCGCTGCGGAATATGAAGAGTATCCGCAAATTGATAACGGTGTGGGTTCGATTCGTTTATTTATTCAGCAATTTGCATCTACCGCAGCGCAGTTGTTACCGTCAAAGCTAGATGAACCGAAAAAATTGACTTGGGTGGTGGGTAATGCTGTGGAACAAGCATTCCAACCGATTTTACAACGCCTCAATACTGTTGAGGGTTTAGAAGTGAAGATGGAGGCTTTAGCAAGTGATTACTGGGGACAAAATATTACTGTCACTGGGTTAATTACGGGTCATGACCTAGTTTTAAATCTTCTGGGAAAGGATTTAGGAGATGGAATTTTATTACCAAAGGTGATGTTAAAACATGGGGAATTAATATTTTTAGATGATATGAGTGTTGCTGAGGTAGCTGCAAAATTAAATACAAAAATTTTGCCAGTTGCTGGGGTTGAGGAATTAATCAATACTTGTATTAATTAATTGATACAGTACTGGTAGTTTGGCGATCGCCCTGATCTACACTCATCAAACCAGACTAAGAGGATGTTTGATATAGCCTTTTTCAGGCTCATGAAGTACACACCAATTCCCTATTCCCTATTCCCTGTTCCGGTGTTCCCTCAAACTAAAAAAAATTGTACCTCACGAGCATGGGAAATGCTATAATTTTTATCTGAGGGAACAGGGAAGACACAAAAAACAATCAAATCCAGTCCCCTCCCCTTACAAGGCGAGGTTTAGGGAGGGGTCAAATAATATTCGATACACTAATCATGACTTGACAAACATCCTCTTAGCGCTGAACTCACCAGAACACCCTATTTTTTACTTGAGTTTTGCGCCAACTTCTGGCTAAATTAGATGAGAGTATAATCATGATGTGAGAAGTCGCGGATCTAAGATTTGCAATGGGGGGTAAGATCCCCGACTTCTGGGTAAATTAGATGAGAGTATAATCATGACGTGAGAAGTCGGGGATCTGTATTGCGATCGCCATGGGTTCAAAGTTATGAAAATGAACAGTTGCAAAAAATACTCTAGTTGTCAATTCATCTTACCAATCATCTTGAGCTTAATTACAACTGTAAATCCTCGGTTAGTTAAAGCTCAACTGATACCAGATAACACCCTCAATTCTTCTGTGAGGAATGAGACAATCAAAGGAAATACCAGTGATATTATTGAAGGAGGCGTAATTAGGGGTATTAATTTATTCCACAGTTTTACAGATTTTAACGTTGGTGCAAACCAGGGGGTGTATTTTAGCAACCCAGATAATATTAGTAATATTTTAACCAGGGTGACTGGGATCAGTCATTCCAATATTTTGGGAACTTTGGGAGTCTTGGGAAATGCGAACTTATTTTTAATTAATCCCAATGGTATTACCTTTGGAGCTAATGCTAATTTAGATGTAAAAGGTTCTTTTGTGGCCTCTACAGCCGATAAAGTTATATTTGATAATTATGAGTTTAATAGTACTAATCCCACACAGCCACCTTTATTAAATATTAATATTCCCAGAGGGTTAGGATTTCGGGACAATCCTGGTAATATTAGCCTGAATAATTCAAATCTCACCATTCCTGAAGGTAAAACCTTAGCTTTAATCGGTGGTAATGTCAGCATTGATAACGCCAGGATTATATCACCGGGAAGTCAGGTAGAGTTAGGTGGTTTAACCCAAACGGGTACAGTTAATTTAGATGAGGGTTTGCGTCTGAGTTTTCCTGATAGCTCAGGGAGCGCAGATATAGATATAACCAAAGGAAATGTCAGTTTAACCAATGGCGCTCAGGTCAATGTTACTGGGGGTGGTGGTGGAAGTATTACCATTAATTCGCGCAACTTAGATATTACCAGAGGTAGTCAACTGCGTGGGGGAATAGCATCAGGTTCGGGTTCAGTAGATACTCAAGCAGGAAATATTCAAATTAATAATACAAATCAAATTAATTTAGTTGGTAGATTCAGTGTTATTGATAATCTGGTAAGAGATTTAGGTACAGGTAACGCCGGATATATTAATATTACCACAGGTTCTTTAACTGTCAAAGATAGCGCTTATCTTGATACTAGCACCAGTGGTCAGGGAAATGCGGGTAACATAAATATTCTGGCTTTAAGAGGAGATGTGATTTTTGAGAATACCGGTTATTCACCGGTAATTTATACTGGCATTTATACAGCTAATGGGCAAGGTAAAGCAGGGGATGTAAATATTAGTGTCAAGAATGGCTCCTTAGTAGCTAAAAATGTTGAGATTAATTTAGAAAATAATCAAGGTAGGGGAAACGCTGGTAATATTAATCTCACAGTCAAGGATAATATTACTTTCGATTATAGCGATTTGAGGAGTTATACTCAACCTAATACGGTTGGTGATGGGGGTAATATTAATGTTATCGCTGATCAATTAACTATCAACAATTCTTCTGTGTTTAATGCTGGTGTTTCTGGTATAGGGAATGCTGGTAAGATTAATCTTACCAGCAATCATATAGATATTACAGATGGGTCTCAAATATCTGCTAGTACATCGGGTATTGGTAATGCTGGTAATATTGAGATTCTCGCCGATGGTACTACTCGCATAGATAATAGTTTAATTTCTAGTCGGGTCAATAGTCAAGCTAGAGGTAGCGGTGGGGATATTACCATTAAAACCAACTCCCTAGAGGTTACTAATGGTTCTCAAATTCAAGCTAATAGTTTTGGTGTAGGTAATAGTGGAAATCTAAATTTTCATACCCAAACTATGAAGGTTGACGGTGTGGGAACCGCAATAGGAAATGTCATCGGAATTTTTCCCAGAGCAGGTATCTTGGGTCGGGGAAATGCAGGTGATATTAATATTAATACTGGGTCTTTAGAGGTGATAAATGGTGCTAGTTTATTAGCTAGCTTAGGAGGGGAGGGTCAAGGGGGAAATATTAATATTAATGCTGATAATTTAGTGAAATTTGATGGTTTTGGGAGTGTAGCTGAAAATCTGATTTCTGCTACTGGGGTAGGAAATACAGGTAATATTAATATTGCTACTGGGTCTTTAGAAGTGACAAATAATGCCTATCTCAACGCCTCTACATCGGGACAAGGTAATGGGGGAAATATCAATATTCACGCCAGAGAACAGGTAACATTTGCTAATGGAGCGCTGACAGGTGCATCTAGTAATGTCGGTCTGACTGGGGTAGGTAATGCTGGTGATATTATCATTAATACAAATTCTTTAAATATCGGCACTTTTAGCGGTTTAACTACAGCTACCCTGGGAAAAGGAAGGGCGGGAAATATAATTATTAATGCTGCTAATAATGTTGATATTCAAAAGTTAGGTCGGGTTTCTTCTGATATTTTAAATGGTACGGGAAATGGTGGCGATATTCAGATCACAACTAGTTTTTTCAGAATGTCCGACAATGGGGTTATAGAAGCTAAAACCGGAGGACAAGGAAACGCGGGTAAGGTAGAAATTAATGCTGGTGCTGGGGTGGAAGTTTCCGGTAAAGCTAATATTTCCACTAATGTAGAACCAAGAGCAGTGGGAAATGGCAATGATATCATAATTATATCGCCATCGGTGACTATTACAGATCAGGCTCAACTGGTTGCTAGTACTGGGGGACAGGGAAACTCAGGAAATGTGAGAATTACTGCTAGTGACCAGGTAGTTTTTGAGGGGGGAAGTAGGGAGCAAGTAAGTGGTGTATTTACTGTGGTGAAACCTACGGGTAGAGGGGATGCTGGTAATATTGAGGTGAATACATCTGTGTTGACTTTGAGTAATGGTAGTGAAATTAATGCTAGCACCTTGGGAGCAGGTAAAGCTGGTAATATTGTGATGAATGCTCGTCAGCTGGAGATTAAGGAAGATGGGCGTATTTTATCTGTTACTGAAGGTGAGCAAAAGGCTGGGGATATTGTCCTTAATATTATTGAAAGTATTAACCTGAATCAGGGTAATATTTTAGCAACTACAACCCCTAACTCTACAGGAGAGGGGGGTAATATTCTCATAGACCCCATGTTTTTTACCTTAAATAATGGTTCTAGAATTGGGGTTAGTAGTGAGGGTAGGGGAGATGCTGGTAATATTAATTTAAGGGCGGGAAATCTGACTGTTAATGATAGTTCGGCTTTGTCTGCGGGGACATTTAGCGGTGAGGGTGGGAATATTATTTTGGATATTGATAATCTTTTACGGTTGAATAATGGTGAGATTACCACTGCAGCAGGTGGTACTGGAAATGGTGGTAATATCAATATTAATGCTGGCTTTTTAGTGGGGAGAAATAATAGTCAAATTAGTGCTAATGCTGTTGAGGGTAATGGAGGTAATATTCAAATTACCACTAACCGCCTATTTTTTACCCCGGAAAGTATGATTAGCGCTAGTTCACAATTGGGTATTGATGGAGTGGTTGAAACTAAGATTCTGGGGGTAGACTCGACTCAAGGGTTAATTGAACTACCGGAAACTATAGTAGATGGGAGTAGGTTAATTGCTAAAAATGTCTGTTCTCAGGGAAGTGATAGCGAATTTTACCGCACTGGTAGGGGTGGTTTACCTGTGACTCCCAATCAGGTTTTAGAAACCCATACTGTTGATGTGGGGTTAGTTAAACCGGTGGTCAGTTCTCCTGTGAGAGTGGTTTCTCAGTCCAATTTCAAAAAATCTCGCCGGGAAATTGTCCCAGCTAGGGGTATGGTGGTTAATCAGGATGGTAGTGTGATCTTGGTTGGTTATGACCCTGGAAGTAGGGGGTTACAACGGCCAGGAAATAATATCAATTTACCAGGAAGTTGTTCATAAAGAGTTGGTTTTACTGAAAGTGATTTGTTGGCGATCGCCTGGATGTATGATCATTTACATTTATATTAATATTTTGTAATATTTTGTGGTGCTAATACTACTCAAGTCAAAATAAGTAGGTGAACTTTGAAAAGTTTAAAACGCCATCTTGGTAACTACTTAGTCTTATGGAGTTCCGCAGGTCATAAGATTTTCCGTTTAATGGCTTTACAGAACCTGAGAAGGGTTTATCAGCAAAATATGGGATTGATAACAGTATTACTATTTATCACATCCATGACCATTTCCCCCGTGGTTGCTCAGAGTCAAAATAATCCCTTAGCAATAGTCCAACAAGCTCAAGATTTATACACACAGGGAGAATTTACCGCAGCGGTAAGTAAGTGGAAACAAGCTGATTATGCTTATGCTGTCCAGGGAGATAGACTCAATCGAGCTATGGTATTAGGTAATCTGGCTTTAACTTATCAACAATTAGCAAATTGGCCCAAATCAGCAATATATATAGATGAAAGTTTAAATATTCTAGGTACTCTGGAACAGACAACTGAACAACAGCGAATTTTAGCGCAAACTTGGGATATTCAAGGACAGCATCAGTTAATGATCGGTCAAACAGAACGGGCTGTGGAAAGTTGGCAAGATGCTGCTAAAATTTATGGTGAGATTGGTGAATCAGGGTTATTATTTGCTAATCAGGTCAATCAAGCCCAAGGGATGCAAAAGTTGGGCTTTTATCCGAGGAGTTGTCGGATTTTACTGACTGCTTTTCAGATCAATGCTGAAAATTGCCAGGGAAATTTACAAACATTAATCCCTAGTTTAGATCATGTTACTTTGAGTCAAGTTAAAGGATTACATAGTTTAGGTAATGCTTTGAGAGGTGTGGGTAATTTGGCTGCGTCTCAAGGGGTTTTAGAGATTACACAGCACCTTGTCCAAGGTTCTTTTCCTGAATATGAAAGTTATATTTTACTGAGTTTAGGTAATACCAAACGCAGTTTATGTGAAGAAAATCAAGATAAATTTTGTCAACCAGCACAGAAAGATTACCGCCAAGCAGCTGGTCAAGCACCAGTAGGACAGATTAAACTAGAGGCAATTCTCAATCAGATAGAATTATCTCAAGATATATCCCCAATTCAGGAAGCTGAAAAACTGATTGGTAATGTACCCTTGAGTCAATCTAGGCTATATGCAGAAATTAAGTTAACTGAATATCAATTCTGTCAGGAAGCAACAAAGTTAACCTGTCTGCAACCCAGGGAGGAAAATGATCCCAAGAATAATTGGAATCAAGATTTAGTTTCCACAACATTGTTAAAACTAATTAACATAGCTCAGACAGCAGCAGAATTAGGAGATCAACGCACCCAGTCTCATGCTTTAGCTCTGGTGGGAAGAGTATATGAGCAACTGGGAGAATGGGAAAAAGCCCAAAAATATACTCTGTTAGCTTTAGATATAACTCAACAATTAACAGCTTTTAATATTTCTTTACTAGATTATGAAATCCAATGGCAGTTAGGTAGATTATATCTTCAACTCCATCAAAAACCAGCAGCAATCACAGCTTATGGTAATGCGGTTAATTACCTGAAAAATTTGCGTAGTGATTTGGTAACTTTGAATCCAGATGTACAGTATGATTTTAGGGAAAGTGTTGAACCAGTATATCGGAAATATATAGATTTACTTTTAACCGACCATCCCAGTCAAGATGATTTAAGAAAAGCCCGTGATGTGATTGAATCTTTGCAATTAGCAGAGTTAGAAAACTTTTTTAGAGATGCTTGTATAGAAGATAATACCGTTAATATTGATGATTTTGTCCAGCAATCAGCCCAAGCTAAATCACCTACAGCCATATTTTATGGGATTATTTTACCCCAGCGCCTAGAGGTGATTGTCACTCTACCTGAACAACCTTTATTACACTATACTACGGAAATTACTCAGGAGAGATTGGAAAGTAAATTAGAACAATTACAGGAAATTGTCAAAAAATCTTACCCAGATCCCCAGTTAAACCGGTTATCTCAACAGGTTTATCAGTGGTTGTTTGCTCAGGTTGATCCTGTGTTAACAGCAAATAATATTCAAACTGTGGTGTTTGTTGTAGATGGATACTTACGTAATGTTCCGATGGCGGTTTTGGATGATGGAGAAAAGTATTTAATCGAAAAATATGCGATCGCCTACAGTCCTGGTTTAAAATTACTTCAGCCCCAAACCCTCAAACAACAGTCCCCAATTACCTTATCTGCTGGAATCAGTACAGATCAAGCTCCCAGTTTTCCAGATGAAAATAACTTGGGACCCTTACCATTTGTCAGGTTAGAACTCGATCAGATCAAGTCTTTATTCCCAGGGGAACAACTGCGTGAGGAACAGTTCACTAAAAAGAACTTACAACTGAAAGTTAGTCAAACTCGTCCCCAGATTATTCACATAGCAACTCATGGACAGTTTAGCTCTAATCCTCAAGACACTGTTATATATGCCTGGGATGAACCTGTTAATATTAATGAATTAAGGGATTTATTAGCAAATAGAGAGCCACTAACATCTGAGAATATTGAACTACTAGTTCTGAGTGCTTGTCAAACAGCTACAGGAGATAACCGCGCTGCTTTAGGATTAGCAGGGTTAGCAGTCCGTTCTGGCGCACGTAGCACTTTAGCGACTTTATGGACAGTAGATGATCAATCAACTGCAGTCTTAATCAAACGATTTTATGAGGAATTAATTAATTATCCTGATTTGACCAAAGCCCAAGCTTTGCAAAAAGCACAGTTATATCTTCTAAGTAACAACTTTTCACCCAGTGATTGGGGTACAGTTGTTTTGGTAGGAAATTGGTTATAGCTTGATCACTCTCCACTGTCCACCAAGCTACAACAATCTA
Organism: Anabaenopsis arnoldii; assembly: GCF_028331025.1. Lineage (NCBI taxonomy): Bacteria > Bacillati > Cyanobacteriota > Cyanophyceae > Nostocales > Nodulariaceae > Anabaenopsis > Anabaenopsis arnoldii. The sequence goes on from NZ_JAQMUH010000068.1 coordinate 27,455, forward strand.
CTACCCTTTCGGTAACTATATCATCTAAATCAATATCCATTAACAATTTTCGCCAATCTGCTGGGGAATTTTCCACCGCTAAAGTAAAAGCATCCTGCCAAATACCCTCTTGAGCTAAAATAAAAGCCTGCTCTTCCTTGGACTTACCCGCTAAGGTTGGGGTTAAAGAATTGAGTTTTTCTGTGTCTATCCATACCCACCCATTCACACCAATGTCGTCTTGGGGATTACATTTCAAAGAAACTGATAAATACCAATGATATTTCTGATTATCCTCTAGTTTTATTTTGTCTGCCAGGGATAGGCGAATAATTCCGGGAGTTGCTTCTAAGGTAACATTACCTTGATAAACTGGTGGATGTTTTCGTCTATCTGCAACCCCATCCCAGATAATTAATTTACTGCTCTCCACATCTCTAGGTGAGTAGGGAACATAAAACCAGAGACTGGGTGATGATTTTATAGTTGTTCCCCACACAAGAGTTAAAAGACTGGGTTCAAGAATACTGGGTACTATAGCAGTTAGGGGGGGTTGGATGTGAGGACAATTGTTAGGACTACGTGGACCTCCTTGTACCCTACCCACTGGTGCGCCTTTGTCTCCTAAATCTGGGGGTGGTTCGTCTTTTTTTTGCAGGAATTGAATTAATGAAACCTGATTGGGGGGAGATTCCCCTTGTACTTTCAGTAATATCAGTGGGAAGCTGATTAAGCCCAGCATTAATACTGAGATATATCTATAGTTAATTTTACTTATTTTCCTTAACATGATTTATTCTGGTAATTGGTGAAACATAGGCGTAAATTGTGATGAAAACTAATGCGATGATCGTGGGGATTAATGGACCTGTAATATAAACGTAATAGCCAATACCAGTTATGATGATAATTTCCCCAAGCATGATGATTACAGATAATGATTTTCCCCCATATAAAATAGGTATACCCCCTATAAAAGTAATCAGTAAAATTGCAGCAGCATCACCCCACCAAGGTAAAAAGGTCAATAGTTTTCTCTCCCCTAAAGCAATACTGATTAATTGACTAGTCATATGTGCATGAATCTGGACTCCGGCCATCTCTTCACCAGGTTTGTTACTTACAGGGGTAGCATAGAAATCATTACCTTTGGCTCTGGATATATAACCAACCAGAACGATTTTATTTTGGAAGAAATCAGCAGGAAAATCATTATTAATTACCCTGTGTAAACTGATTTCTGTAGCTATATTTTTGGTAGAGCGATAGTTCAATAATATTTGATAACCACCATCATCTATTGTTTGATAAAAGCCGACTTTGTTTTTTAACTCCGGTAAAATTACCTGACCCAGTTTAAATAACTTACCTGTGGGAGTTTGTATAACTTCTAATTTTATTCCTGCTGATTTGCTTAAAAAGTTCCGCGCTAGTTGTAAACTTAAAGCATGGCGAGCTTGACAAACAGAACGCTCAGGGGGGTCCATATAAATAAGATGGCGACGCAGGACACGATCGCCATCAACTACAAAGTCATTAAAGCTAAGATTATTTTTTCTGCTGTTCTGGGGTGGAGAATAACCGTAATCATCAGAGGTGGTAATTATGTGTTCACCAACTTTACAGATGGGGAAAATATGGGAATTTTCTCGCAAATAACTAGTTAATTGGGGATAAATATCTACTTGATTAACTGAGTAGGTGGGAATATCCCGGAGGATATCTAAACCTATGGTTGCGGGTTGATGTTGATTAATTTTTTGTAACGCTTTTAATAGTAATTCATCGGTGATTTTAGATGTGTTGAATAAACCAGGAAAATTGTTCATGTCCTCATCTGTGACCTTGACAATTACTATACGATTATCTGCTTTTTCCTCCCTTCCCATACTCATCATTTGATCATAAGTTTTGAGTTCCCTATCCTGTAACCAACCAAGCGATCGCACCCCCATCACTAAACCAGTACACACAAAACTGGCTAATAATAATTGGATAAAATTCACCCTGTGTAATTTTCGGGTGGGGGTTTTTTCTCCGCGTAAATCCTCCCAGGTTAGTGGTACTATTCCCGGATTTTGAAACATCATCGGTAACCAAGTTGCACAGGGAAACTTATCTTCTAACCCTTGTAATTTCTCCCTAGCATCTCTGAGAGAAAGATATAGAGAATTACCCCCAGCCAAATTTTGTAAAAAGTATTCCACAAACTTATGAGCTACTGCATCAGGAATCAACTCCCGCATCACTATTATTTGAGGAATCTGCAACTGAAAAAGACTTTTAGCTAATCCTAATCCATCACAGGAGTTAAAGATTGCTAACTTTAAACCTCTGTCAATTGCCTTCCTTAATCCCTTACATAGGTCATCAATAGTCATACTATCATCAGGATTAATATCAATTTTACCTACTTGGGATTCCGTTCTACTATGTCCGGCAAAAAAGATAATATCCCATTGATATTCCCACAACTGGTCATTAATTTCCCTGCGTTGGGGTTGATATAAACAACATACATCAACATCAGGTAAACCCTGTAATATATTTTTATCGATATCAATATCAATACCTTGAGGACTACCCAAAATTACTAAAACTTTGACTTTTCCAGGATTGGTATTTATGCATTTAGTTGCTTGGTAATTTCCATAACTCCAACCCAATTCGGCGTAGGGATAGGATTTAAACATATCCCATTCATACCAAGGTAGCTTTTGTAAACATTCATCATGACCACGCATCAAAAATCGCGCCGGTTCAGTTGGGCTTAACTGTTCTTTAATACAATCATGAATTTCCCGAAACCCTTCGGACTTCACCCATTGATTTAAACTCTTTTTTAACTCAATACTAGATTGATGACACTGTTCTAAGCATGATTGTACATATGTTTGAGTGATAATTTGCTTATTTTTAATGCGATAGGATGCTGCTAAACTCCGGTAGATTTTCCAGTGAGATTCACATCCCTGGTGTAGTTCTGGAGCAGGAGGTAAGTTTCCTAGGCGACCACAAATAATGGTGCTGTAACCCTCCTCCTTAATCTCCAAACTCACGTGAAATCCCTGTTTTAGGTGACCATTTAAGTCAAGAGTTACTACTTTACTCATGGTGGTGCTTTCATCACTTGACTCATAACTATACAATAAACTCCTCTGTAATCTCTAGCTCTCCAAAACAAATTTTAATACTAAAAATTTCTTGTAGTTCCCCATGAAATTGAAACCGGAGAAACTGATCATTCTCCCCAGATTCTACCTGCATTTCTAATTTTCCTTGTGCGTTAAATAACATTAACCGCAATCCAGAAGGTAATTTTTTTTGTATATAGGAATACAAATTTATAGATATCGCCATTTCTGAGTTAAATACTGGAGTCACCGCTACACATAACGCCACCCCCTGCTCACCTTGAATAAAATCTAACTTTTTACCCCTAATAATTGTGTTGCTATCTCTAAAACCAAAACTCAATTGATGGACAGGATCGGTGAAAATATTCTCTAATAACTCCCAACCAGATTCATAAACATGATTTAACCAGTCACTGAGTTGAACCATAGGGGTTTCTGATGTTAATTGACTGATATGCTCAAATAACGTTTTTATTGGTAGTAACTGATTAACAGATATATCTTCTGTTGTCACTTCTGGGGTAAACCCCAGTAAATGCGCCGAACTTTCTTCTAGATTAATCTCAACTACCACATAACCGATTCTCTCATCCATGACTTCTAAAGGAATAGGACATTTTTCCTGGTTACCAGTTATGGGACGACATTCTAAACGCCCCACACCTGTAATTTCTAAATCAGCAACATCAGCAGCGAAACGTACCACCGGATTCCAACTATCTCCCGCTGTTAAATCCGTCTCAATTCCCATAATACCTAAGTAATTATTTACTAAGTACACAGCTAAAGTATTGAGATAAACTTGCTGTGCTTTAAGATTAGGCTGTTGTTGAGCAAATTTTGCAGCAGTATTAATTGCTTGTTGAGTAATAATTAATGGGATAGCAATATTTGCTTGTTGCACATAACTTTGATTGGACATAGTTGTTATCTACCTTGTAATTTTCATAATTGGATGGGAGATTTACTAAAATCTACTTTTAGATATACCCTTGCTCATTACCGAATTTCCGTAATAAAGGTAAGCAATTACGGCTATACCACTTCGGTAAATTTTTGCTTTCAGCATCGTTTAAATTAAACTCTTGGGCGATTTCTTTCCAAGCAGGAATATGAGGGGGTAATCTCCGTAAAATAATCACTTGAGCCGTAATTTCTGGATGATGGGGAAAATGGATATTACGTAATACTTGTTCAGGGTCATTTTTTACCCATTTAGCAGTTTCCTCCCATATATCCAGTGATGGTTCAATGTCTTTGTGAGATAATGGTTTATTAATCAGGGGATAGATTTTTTTGTTTCTGATTTCTTCATTATGTCGATATCTAGCCAAAGCATTTTTTAAATGTCTGTTGAACCAGGTAATTACTTGGGTTTGTGTAGAATCATATTCATGTAAATTTTGACAGCAATATCTCCACATGTCCTGTAATGCGTCTTCATAGTAGGGTTTATATTCTCGCCAAAGTTCCCCAGATGCGCTTACTAATAGGTATATTTCATTGATTTTTTGATACTTTTGTTTGCTTTTTGGGGGTAATCTGATCGCCTCATTAATCAGTTGACATAGTTTTTCATTGATATCACTCATAAACAAGTTTTCCAGGTTGAATGTAGTACATAAGGTTAAATATGTATTTTCGTTTAACCCACACATTTATCTATGGGACGCTGACAGCTATTTTTCGCAGGTATTTTTATATGTATATCTTATATAAATTATATTATTAATAAGTAATACTAATAAGTAAATGTGTGAAAACTTGGTTTCAGCTTCTAGTAATAACTAGAAGTTAACAATTACCCTCTAGTGAGGTAACTATGAACAAGTTGCATAAATTACTTATGACTACCACCGCCACAGTATTTATATTTGGCGGGAATATGAACGTAGCTCCCGCACAAAATAGCCCTCAATTACTCGCAGCATTTACTTCTCAAAAGAGCGATCGCCAAGTAGGGATAGACCAAAGCTGTGTTCATTACTTTTATGACAGTGGTGACTTAGTAGAAAAATGTACATCTTTTATTAACAGTGGTTATACTCGTCCGCGCACACGCCAGGTAGATGTACGAGGTAGATGGAGACGTAGCGGGAACTTTATTTATGTTGAAGTCAGAACTTCATCAGGGTTATCTGGTACCAGGAAATATGAAATTATAGACCAAGGTTTGGTAAATGTACAAACAGGAACTCGTTTAATTAAACAGTAATGCTCCTGGGAGTTCTTCCAATTTTTACACACCCATCAAACTTTTTTAATACTATTCTTTAACGCAAAGGGGCGCTAAGGTAACGCTAAGGTGCGCAAAGGTGGAAGGCTCACAACTTGTAACTAAAACAGGGATTCTATTTAGTAGTGCGGGTATCTTACCCGCTA
>NZ_JAQMUH010000069.1:0-21679 GCF_028331025.1 Anabaenopsis arnoldii
GGGATTAGGGATTAGGGGAACAGGGAACAGGGATTAGGGATTAGGGGAACAGGGAACAGGGAACAGGGATTAGGGGAACAGGGAACAGGGAACAGGGAACAGGGAACACACCGGAAGAAACAAAATCAAGTCCCATTCCCTTGTGAAGGGAATGGGGAGGGTGGGGGGAAAACAATATTTGATAAACTAATCATACCTTTTAAAACAACCTCTTAGGATAGGTGAGGATAAACACCTACAGATTATGTTCATCTGTGGTTCATCAACCCAATACATGATGCTGTTAATCGAGGCTATCCCGCAATTTTTTCAGGTCATAATCAACCATTAATTCTACCAGTTGTGTGAAATTATATTCAGGTTGCCAACCTAACTCAGTTTTAATTTTATCCACAGCACCAACTAACTGCACTGGTTCATCAGGACGGTAAAAAGCGGGGTCAACTGTCACATGATCTTGCCAATTGAGACCAACGCTGTTAAAAGCAGATTCGACTAATTCTCTCACAGAATGAGTTTCACCACTGGCAATAATATAATCTTCCGGCTGTTGTTGCTGCAACATCAACCACATGGCATAAACAGCATCTTTAGCGTAGCACCAATCACGACGGGCATCTAAATTACCTAATTTTAGTTCATTTGCCAAACCCAGTTTAATTTGGGCGACGGCGTGGGTAATTTTACGAAATACAAATTCTGTACCCCGTCGTGGTGATTCGTGAGTATAAGTAATACCACAACAGGCGTAAAGGTCGTATTTTTGCCGATAGTTAACAGTCATCCAGTGGGCGTAAGCTTTGGCCACACCGTAGGGGTTACGGGGACGAAAAGCGGTGCGTTCGGTTTGGGGTGACTCATCAGGTTGACCAAAAACTTCACTGCTAGAGGCTTGGTAAAATCTTACATCTGGTTTGCAGCGGCGAATAGATTCTAAGATACGGGAAACTCCTAAAGCTGTATATTCAGCTGTCAAAGCTGGTTGAGTCCAAGAAAGGGGGACGTAGCTTTGAGATGCAAGGTTGTAAATCTCATCTGGTTGTGAATCGGTAATTACATCCATTAAGGAAGATTGATCGAGGAGGTCACCGGAGACAATCTCTACATTATCTCCCAGGTGGCTAATACGTTCTAGGTTGCTGGTGCTGGAACGACGGACTAGTCCGAATACTTGATAACCTTTGGTTAAGAGAATTTCGGCCAGATAGGAACCATCTTGTCCAGTGAGTCCGGTGATGAGGGCTTTTTTGGTAGTCATTGTTAATAAAGTAAATTATATGAGTTCAATTTGAGAATCATCACCAATCAAAAACCGTAAGGCTTTAGGACGACGAGGCGCAACTGTTAATTGGGCGCGTTGTCCAATGACGCTATCAATGATACGCTGATTAATGCCGATAATTTTAGCACCTTCTAAAATTACACTATGCTCCAAATCAGTATCAATGAGCTTGGTGTGATCAGCAATGCTGCTATAGGGGCCAATAAAGCAGTTTTCTAAGTAACAATTTTTGCCAATCACTACTGGTCCGCGAATTGTACAGTTAATAATTTGGGAATTAGTCCCAATTTCTACTCGCCCAATAATCTGACTTTTGCTGTCAACGTCACCTAAATTAGATGCTTTTAAATAAGTATCGAGAATTAAACGGTTAGCTTCTAGTAAATCATCTTTTTTCCCAGTATCTAGCCACCAACCATCTAGGTTACAGGCTATGACTTGTTTTTTGTGGTCAATTAAACATTGAATCGCATCGGTGATTTCTAATTCGCCTCTGTTTGATGGTTGGATGCGATTAATCGCGTCATGAATAATGGGGGAAAAGAAATAAACCCCGACTAATGCTAAATTTGATGGGGGAACTTTGGGTTTTTCAATTAGTTCTAATACTTGCCCTGTGTGGTCTACTTTAGCAACACCAAAAGCACTAGGGTTGACAACTTCCCGCAGTAGAATTAATGCTTCTGGTTGTTGTTGCGTAAATTTTTGTAGAAAGTAACTTAAGTCTCCTGGTTGAATGAGGTTGTCACCCAAGTACATGATAAAGGGTGAATCTGCTAGAAAGGTACGGGCGACTTTGACCGCATGAGCTAATCCGGCGGGTTGGTCTTGTAAAATATAGGTGATGTTAGCGCCAAAACGTTGACCATCTCCGGTTTTATTTTTTACTTCTGCTCCGGTTTCAGGGCTGATAATGATACCAATATCAGTGATACCCGCGGCAACCATTTCTTGAATGCCATACCATAAAATGGGTCTGTTGGCAACGGGTACGAGTTGTTTTGCACCTGTATAAGTGAGTGGGCGTAGGCGTGTACCTTTACCGCCAGAGAGAATCAGTGCTTTCATAGTGATTTGGATTGAGAGCGCCAGTCTGTGAGCATGAGTCTGAGTCTTTGTCGCCAATGGGGCGGGTAAGTCCCTAAAACTTCTGATATTTTCCCACAAGCTAGGACAGGATAAGCTGGGCGACGGGCTAAGGTGGGATATTCGGCGGTGGTGATGGGGATGACTTTGGGTGGTGTGATGGGAAAACCTAGTTGTTGGGCTTCTGCAAAAATTGCGAGGGCGAAATCATACCAGCTAATCACGCCACTATTGGTATAGTGGTAAGTGCCGGCAATTTTTGGTGTGCACTGGGGTATGATCTGGGCGATCGCCTGCGCAATATCTCGCGCCCATGTGGGACTACCAATTTGGTCTGTAACTACACCAATTTCTGGGCGTTCTTTACCCAGTCGCAGCATGGTTTTGACAAAGTTACTTTTACCAAAACTGCCATAAACCCAAGCTGTCCGCAGGATAATATGATGGGGGTGGGTTTGTTGAATTGCTCTTTCCCCCGCTAGTTTGGTTTGACCGTAAATATTTAGGGGGTTAGTTAGATCATTTTCTTGATATGGGCGAGTTTGTTGACCATCAAAGACATAATCTGTAGACAGGTGAATCAGGAAACAACCCAGTTTTTTGCTTTCTGTGGCGATAATTTCCGGCGCTGTTGCATTGATGGCTGTGGCTAATTCCGGTTCGGTTTCGGCTTTGTCTACAGCAGTGTAAGCGGCGGCGTTAATAATGATTTGGGGTTGGATATCTCTAATAATTTGCGCCAAGCGATCGGTTTGAGTTAAATCAATGTTGGGACGTGCTAGGGGAATAATTTTGTGATGGGGTGCAAGAATGTTTTCGATTTCTTGACCAACTTGACCTTTACTACCCAGTAGTAAGATTGATTTATTCATAGATTTGTGCTGTTCTAAATGCTTGACCTTGAGTATCTTTATCTGATAAAATAGGTTTAGCTTTGATAGGCCAGTCAATCCCTAAATCTGGATCATCCCAGCTAATGGTGCGATCGCCTTGAGGACAGTAATAATCTGTAGTTTTATATATAACTTCTGCCGTTGCTGACAGCACGAGAAAACCGTGAGCAAAGCCCGGTGGTATCCACATTTGGTGTTTATTCTCCGCGCTGAGTTCATAACCTACCCATTTTCCGCAGGTGGGGGAACTTTTTCTAATATCTACAGCGACATCAAAGATGGTACCCACCACAGCGCGGACTAATTTACCTTGGGGTTGAATAATTTGATAGTGCAGTCCCCGCAGGACGTTCTGCTGGGAACCAGAATGGTTATCTTGGACGAAGTTGACAGTAATACCTAATTGCTCAGTAAATTTTTGCTGATTGTATGATTCCCAGAAAAAACCCCGCGAGTCAGCAAATACTTGCGGTTCGATGAGATGAACCTCAGGAATTTCAGTGGGTGTAACTTTCACAGGTGTTGCTTATACCGATGTTAGCACTAGTAATTTAGCACATAATATTTCTCTAACTCTTAACCCCATTATGCAAAAGATTTTTGGCGATCGCCAGATATCAGTTAATGACACCGAATGCAGTGCTATAGTAGTGTCATGACAGAGCAAGCCCCATTACATCTGGTTATCGACACCAACATCGTTTTAGAAGGCTTAACCAAACAGGGGGGCGCATCAGGGCTGATCATCGAAGCTTGGTTAGGAGAATTATTTATCGTTCATATTTCCACAGCGATCGCCTATGAGTACCAAGATGTTTTGACCCGCAAACTATGGGCAAAACAGTTCCTAGGTTTAACTGTTCTGTCCCCCGTCGAACTCATTCTGAAACTGACAGGAGATCAATAAAATGAGCCGTCTCACCCTACGCTTACCCGAAAGCCTCCATCAACAACTCAGTTATCAAGCCTCCCAAGAGGGCGTATCCCTAAATCAATACATCGTCTATGCCCTAACACGACAAGTTTCCCAAAATTATGTCGTTGAACCCGTTTCCGCTCAGACCGTTGAACAGCAGAGTATTTCATTCCAAAAACTGCTCAATGATTTGGGTCAGGCGACCCCCGAAGAGGTAAAACTCTCACTAGACACAAGGGAAGTGGTAGAACCAGAAAATGAACTAAGCGCCGATATTATCTCTAAACTCCGACAGAAGATAGCGAGCAAAGCCTAGATTTTGAGCACAGAATTTTTGGCTGACAACTATCCCACAGGCGATCGCTACTCTTATGACTTTAATTCTTGGGATATTGATCAAATAATACTCCTATAAGCCTTTAATGTTTGTTTTGCTGTTATTTCCCAGGAAAATAATTTGGCTCTGTCTCGACCTTTATTAATTAATTGTTGGCGTAAATCAGAATTACTAATTACTTCTAAAATCCCTGTAGCTAATTGCATGGGGTCATTGGGGTCAATGAATATAGCTGCATCTCCTGCAACTTCTGGGAGGGAGGAAGTGTTAGCAGTGACCACAGGTGCGCCTAAAGTCATTGCTTCTAAGACAGGTAAACCGAATCCTTCATAATGGGATGGATAAACAAATACATCAGCTTGGGAGTAAAATAATCCTACTAATTGGTTATTGAGGTATTCTAAATGGTGAATTTTGTTTTGCCAAGGTGAATTTTCAATCGCTGCAAATATTGGCTTGTAGTTCCATCCTTTTTTACCTATTAAGACTAATTGATGAGGAATTTGATATTTTTGGTTTAATAAATTAAATGCAGTAATGATGTTCTCAATGTTTTTCCTGGGTTCTATGGTGCTGACAAACAAAATATAAGGTTGAGAAAAATCATATTTAATTTTTGTTTCTAATTCTTGAATATTTGCTGGTTCTAAGAAGGATGGATGATAGCGACTAGCTAAGGGAGTTACATAAATTTTTTCTGGTGCTACGTGCAAATATTCGATAATATCTTGTTTAGAGCTTTCGGAAATTGTTAGTACTAAATCTGTCCACTGTAAACAGCGCCGTACTCTTTCTGTATATGTTTTGACTACTGCATCTACATACTGAGGATATTTGATAAATGTCAAATCATATATATTCATTACCTTGAGGCTATTTTGACAAGGATAGACTGAGTAATTAGTACCATGTAAGATATCTGGAGAGTCAAAATATTTTTCCCAGTAAGATAAACCAGGTTTAAACTCTGAAGCTAAGAGTAAATTTGATAGTCTTACAGGTAAGGGGAATACATGACCATGGGGGTAATGTTTCAAAGCATCAGGAAGGCGCAAATCACCCCGTAACCAATTTTTTAAACCTGGTTGATAAACTATTCCTAACTCAAAATTATCTGCTGTTTGTATTGCACTCAGAGCAGATATTAAATTAGCTACATAAAACCCAATCCCCCTCGGTTGGGGTTCTACTGGGGTAGCATCAATGAGGATTTTCACCATAAAAATTATCAAATTTTATCTTAATCGGTCATTTTTGCCAAACTACTAAAATCACTCCAGCGATAATAGAACTCAAACCTATTAGACGAGTGAGAGGAATTGTTTCTTTAAAAATCAAGTAACCCAACAACACTGAAAACACATACACTAATGCTATGGAAGGGCCAGCAACACTTAAATTCACTCTGGTTAATAAGAGTATGTAAGCTACAGCACCTAAACCATAACAGGTCAACCCGATTAGCAGTTCCGGGATGGTAATGATACTGAAAATATGGCTAATGGTATTGTTTAGATTGACTTTGCCTAATTTAAGTGCGCCAGCTTTTAAGAAAAACTGACCAGCTACACTTGTTAAAACTGATATTAATAATAAACTAAATTCTTGTGGGGTCAAGGCAATCTCCTAATTATTTGGGCTTGATCACATCTACATTTATCACATAAAGTGACTTGTCATTAATTTTAGGGAACTCGCTCACACCTTCTGCTATTAAGTCAAAATTTAGTTTATACTTTCCTGGCTCTGGAGGAAAATTAATTGACCCAATGGCGTTGACCAACTCATTGGTTCTGGGATTTCCAGAAACAAACATTCTCAGCTCACTAATTAGATTATTTTTTTCATCTAGGAAACGTCCCCTTATCCGTGTTTCTCCTATTACTACAGCAGACTTATAACCAACCCATCTGGATACACCTGTATTTTTAAGATTAGCTTTAAATACTTGCACATAACCAGGTGGGACTGATATTAGTGACTGTATGGGCTGATCCTGCTCATCTGTAATTTTTTGAATCACCCCATCAAGACCCTGTATATAAGTTGCATTGTCAAAGTTTGGCTTAATAATTTCATTTAAGGATGCTCTCATATTTCTTTCTATTTGACTATCTTTTATATCCCAAAGTCTATGATGGTACAAATCTACATTCAAAGGAATAGCATTCCATAAAACACCTGGATTATAACCAAAAGCTCCGGCAATTTGAACCAAGGTGGAAAATAAACCCAAAGTTATAAATATAAATAACTTCAAGCTGATAATTTTATAATTGGGTAATACTTTCGGAAATATATTAACAAGATAATAGCTAATTAAATAGCAAAAAATAGGTAAAATATCAGTCATAAATCTAGGTCCGTAGCTATGACCAGCCCACCAAAAACGATACAAAAAATAACTGAAAAGTAATATAAATCCAGCGACTGACATACATCCTATCAAGTCATCCTGATCATACTTGCGTTGACAAATTTGATAGGCTCCCAATAATGAATAGACAAGGATAGGAGAGAAGATTAACAGTCCCCTCCCAGGACTAATTAGGGTTCCTAGTGATGACTCGATGAAATTATTCAAGCTATAAGGTGATTCTGAAAAAAGATGTGAACTTGAGTAACCACCAACGAGATTATTAAAGTAGTATAGGTTCCATACAATAGAGGGAACTGCTGTAATTAAGCCGGAAAATAGGAAAATAGCTTGCCGCCGATAGGTAAACACTGAGTATATAATCGCTCCTATGGTATATACTGCACTTGTAGGACGAATACCAGGAAGAAGTCCACAAGCTATACCTGCTAATATTAACCACTTATTCCGATGGTGTTTTTTGGCTCTATTAGCTTTTAGTAAACAAAATATAATACTTACAAGTGCTAAATTAGAGATTCCGTGCTGCCATAGTCCTTGAGAACTTGTCATCCATGTATTTGTAGCAAAGGCAAATATAAAGGTAGTTACTAAAGATAACCCTCGCTTAAACTTTAATCTCAGAGATAAATAGAAAATAGAGACTGTGAAAGCTGTAGTAATTGACGCTGCTAGTTTTTCAAAAAATAATCTATGAACTTCAAAACTTACAGATGTTAAATCTATAGGAACTGAGAGATATTCTGTCAGTTTTAAATATACATAAAAAATTACATACAGGGGAAAAGTTACAATGGCTGTTCCTATGGGATAGGCAGAAGTTAAATGTCCATTGTTTGCTTCTGCAAAAAAGTAACAACTACCATAACTTACAGTACAAAGATAGCTTTCTTTGAAAGCATCTAAATGTAGGGTATGGTTTTCTAACAAATTAAAAGCTAACAAAGTATTAGGAGCTGTATCACCAGAACTTATGGTGGCTCCATTAGCAAGATAAACTAGGAGAGAAAAAACAAATAAGAAAATTGTTTCTAGTACGGTAATCATGTTATATAGCAATTCTAAATGATTCATGAACAATTTCTGTTCCCTGTTCCCTGTTCCCTTTCCTCACTGATAATTTTTCAACTCAAATAGGATGACTATAGTTATATTTTATTGTTAATAGGCTCTAAAATAGATTATATTTGAATATACAATAAATCGCCCTAAATCCATCTTTCCAACCAATCTTCTTTCCTTCTTTGTAAGTCCGACCATAATAGGAAATACCCACTTCATAAATGCGACATCCTATCTTGGCTACCTTGGCTGTAATTTCTGGTTCAAAGCCAAATCTATTTTCTTTTATGCGTATAGATTGAATTATTTCCCGGCGGAAGGCTTTATAACAAGTTTCCATGTCTGTCAGGTTAATGTTAGTAAACATATTGGATAGCATTGTTAAAAAACCATTACCAACCCTGTGCCAATAATAGACTACTCTATGAGGTCTACCACCTTGAAAACGAGAACCGAAAACTACATCAGCTTTTCCTGATACAATCGGCTGAATCATTAAAGGATATTCTTGGGGATCGTATTCTAAATCAGCATCTTGAACAATGACAATATCTCCTGTGGCGGCGGTAAATCCTGTTCTTAAAGCTGCGCCTTTTCCCTGATTTTTATGGTGATAAATAACTTGATCTACTTCTGATTCTAATTGAGACTGTAATAATTGTCTGGTGCCATCTGTAGAATAGTCGTCAACGATAATGATTTCTATGCTTTCCACAGGAGAGGCTTTGACTGCTTCTATTACTTGGCCAATTGTGCCGAGTTCGTTATAACAGGGAATTACAACAGATAATTTCATAAATTTACTTGACTTAAAACTTTATTTAACAACTGTACAAAAATTGTTCATTCCTAACTGAAAGTATTGATGATGAAAGTTTTCAAAGTTGGTCAGATTAACTAAAACCCTGTGTAGTTTCTGGCGGTTATAGTATCTTTTGTGATCTCGAATTTCGGCAGCACTGACAATTTTTAGCCGATAAGCTAAAAACTCCAAAACAGGTTGTGACCAAACTGATGGTACTGTTAAGATTAATTTGCCTCCTGGAATCAGCACTCGGTAAATTTCTTGTAATATCTCCCTCTCTTGCTCAATGTGTTCTAAAACTGCAAGCATGGTGACTACTTCAAAACTTTCATCTGCAAAGGGTAAATGGTTCTCAAACCTTAGTTGTTTGGTTTGAATATTACCCATTTGCAAGTCCTTGACTTTAAAGTCAACACCAAAACCTTGTTTGATATGGGGCGCAATAGCTTTTAAAAAAGTCGCTTTAGTGCCACAGCCTATATCCAAGAGTAGGGAGTTTTTGGGAATATGGGGCTGGACTCTCCACAGTCTTAGTCGTCTTAGTATGGGTTCTAAAAGTGCCTCGCTCATATTTGATTTGTTAAAAAGTGAAATAACCTCTCAACTACCGTCTTAAAATTGGAAAATGCTAATTTAGGATTATAGCAGAATAAAGAGTATAAAATTTTTGCTTATTCCAGTAGTTTTAAATATTTTTCTTCAATCTTAGTCCATATATAATTTCTTTCTACAAATAATTTTCCTTGCCTACCTAATTGATTTCTTACAGACTCGTTTATTGTTTCAATTGCAACTTGAAACTCCTCTGGATTAGTATACCAAACCCCACCATTAGACCGGCGACATTGCCCCACTAATACATCACATCTACCATTAACTAATACAGGTTTACCTACTGCCCAAGCCTCTAACAAGACAATAGAAAGGCTCTCATAGGGTGAGGACATGACTAGTAAATCGCAAGCTGCTAAAGCATCCCACTTGGTTTGTTCATCTACAAAACCCAATGAGATAATATCTGGATGTTGGGGAATTGGCATTGCGGCCTTACCTAACAAAACCAACTTTCTTAAACCTGATTCCTGGTTTCGCAATAGGGTGAAATAATCAAAAAGTTGGTCACATCCCTTAGATTGGTCTATTCTGCCAGCATACAGTAAAAAGGGTTCATGTAGATTGTGTTTGTGCCGAAATCCTTCTGCATTCAGGGTAAGCGCTGGGTTTACCGCTACCCCCGCAATTGGTCCGCTGAAACTGACCCGGGGAAAACGAGTTACTAAAAAATCCCTTTCTTCTGGGGTGTTAAAAATAAAGCCCTGTGGTTTTTTAAAGAAATTTTCCCACATACTTAGGTAAATAGGCCATTCATCATGGGCGCAGGGAACTAAGTAGGCTTTCTCTGCCACTAATGGCAAAATTAAATAGGTGGTGGCATATAAATAAGTAAAGAAAATAAAGGCATCATATTCATCTTTGTGTTTTTGAACGTAAGTAATTAAGTCGGGAGACACTGGCCCTTGGGCTTGCATCCAGGTTTCTTGCTCCTCAAGGGTAGCTGTTAACAAATGATGAGAAATCTCTGCAGACAAATAATTAAATTTTTCGATGTCTCTGGTGGGAGCTACCTGGAAGCGTCGCACCGTCACACCGGAAATTTCAGTAACTCCCGGTGGATAGTAATTTTGCCATTGAATATAGTCTAATGCACAGGTTGTCAGTATTTCTGTTTCCCAGTAATGAGACATTTTCTGGGCTACTTGAAGACAGAGAGTTTCTGAACCGCCATTTACCTCTAATCCACACCTTTGCACCACAAAAGCAACCCTCATTATAACTCCTGATATGGATAAGTTTTATACAAATATTACATATCTGACATTCTCATAGCCATTTCACTGATTTTTTGATGGACATTATCCAAGGAAAAATCATTTATACGCCGGCGTTGAGCATTGATTACTTTTGCTCTTAAACCCCGATCGCCCACCAGAATCTTAGCAAGAGCAGCCACTGTAATTAAGTCCTCCTTGGTGGTGAAAAGTATACCCCCCTCTCCCAAGGTTTCTGGTACAGCAGTGCTGGCGTAAGCCAAAATGGGAATATCAAACCACATAGCCTCAATTAAGGGTACACAAAAACCTTCATGTTCACTCATTGACCAAAACAGGTGGGCTGTGCGATAAAATGCCAATAGTTGGGCATCATTGACTTGACCTGGAAGCATGACAAACTCTCTGAGCCTCAGCTTGTCTATGGTGTTGAGTAAATGTCGATAGTATGGATCGTTGGGGTCTCCTTGTCCTACTAAAATGAGTCTGGCCTGTTGATCCATGGTCAGGTAATGGTCAAAGGCTGTTAGTAAATCATCTTGACATTTATTGGGGGCTAAACGACCCACAAATAATAAATTTGTTTTACCATCTTGCAGGTGTTCCATTAATTCCACATCTGCAGCCATATCCCATTTACTGGGGTCTACTGCTATGGGTAATACACCGGGGTTACTAAAACCAGATGCTAAAAGTTCCCCAGCATTATAAGCAGAATCTCCTAAGGAAAGGGGAAAATACTGGGCTAGTTGTGGGAGTTCCCCACGACCTTTGCTCAGAATCTGGGCAAAGTCTGGTCGATAAGGTAAAAAGAACTCAGCGGGGGTGATATTGTGATAGATTAAACATTTGACATTCCGGTGAGCGATCGCATAATCTGTCAGTTCGGTACCGATAGAATGATGATAGATTAAACCTGCTGTTTGACTAATAGCATGGGGTTGAAATACTTTAGCTTCCTGAGCAACTCGGTCATCTAAATATTTGACAAAAATCTTGGATTCATAGCCGCACTTACGTAAATAATCTCTAATTGCTAAAGCATGATTAGAAATAGCATCACCATAGGCTAAATTAGGTAGTAGTTGGTGGATTTCTTTCAGCTTTCCTGAACTGAGGTTATTGATCAGCGGTGGGGATTGTGGAGATAAACCCAATACCAATTCATAACGTTCTATGACCCGATCCCAAACAGCATTTTCTTGGGCATATTTTTGACCATTGATGCCGTATCTTGTGATTGTGTCCTTGTCTAATTGGTCAAATTCAGCAAATAATTCTGACCATTCTATTTCTGTTGCTGCTAGCAAACCACCTTTAGCAGATTTTACTGCCATTGCAGTAGCCAAGCAACTACTATGAGCCGCTACGGGCTTACCATAGAACCAAGCCTCCATAATCACCCGGGAATAACTTTCGTTTTGGCTCGGTTGAAATAAAGCTAAACAATTAGCTAATAATGTCGCTTTTTGATTTTCCGTGACTAGACCTAAATCTATTAATCCTTCTATGGACTTGAGAAAAGATGGATTACCAGGCCCAACAATAACTAATTTCAAATGAGAATCTAAATGCTTTTGCTTAAAATCACTATAAGCCCTCACTAATAAATCAGTATTTTTGGTTACATCTCTGCGACCTAAACACAGAATATATTTTTCTGGTTGTGGGTAAAAATTTTTAATTTCAATAGTTGGTGTATTATCATGAGGTTCTAATTCTATGCCAGCACCTGCAACTATACTTTTGGGGATAATTCCCGGACCATATAACTGTTTGGCTAATTCTGCTTCACCTTCACTAATAAATAACAACCCTTTCGCAGCGTGAAAAATTTCAGCCACCTGTGGTAAATAAGCATAAACTTCATCATGTAAACAAGGCTGAAGAAATGCTCGACTAGACACCACAGGTAAACCATTTAAAATTACACCATAAAGATAGGGAATAAATATAAATGCGTGATAGTTATTTTGATGTTTGTTTAAAAAATTCAGTAAAGCAGTGGAATTAATATTTTCCTGAGCAAAGACATCTGCATCCTCTAAAACAACTGGACTAACTCCTGTTCTTAAATGGGAAGATGGTAAACTTAACATCGCAGAGTTAACTACATCAAACCTAGTGCTATTTCTAGAATTAACAGGAAATCGTCTAATTTTTATGCCTAGTTCTTGAGTTAACCCTGGTTTGAGATGATTTACAGACCAATCATCTGCAAAAGATTGACAACAGGTTGTCAAAACCTCGATTTCATGTCCTCGCTGCGCTAAACGGGTTGCAATTTGCCAAGCTTGTTGTTCTGCTCCTCCTTTTAACTCCTTACCAAACCAAGGTGTAACTATTGCTATTGAGATCATAATTTATAACCTACAATTGCATAATCTTGGCAACCATAAAAGTAATGATTAAAGCGTTGGGCTAAATCTTCACCTTTAACTTGTTGATTCTCTGGATATGGATGTAATTTCATCACTTGGATATTACAGAAACCAGATATTTCAGCGATAAACTGAATTGTGGCGCTAGGTAATGGATGGTGATGGGTGGGATCTAAATAAAAATTATTGCTACCTACTAAAATGTTCTCTGGATTGGGAGTTTCAAAAATTACTAACCCCTGGGGTTTCAGCACCCTAACTGTTTCTGCAAATAACCGCATCAATACTTTAAAGGGTAAATGTTCAATAATATGAAATCCTGTGACGGCACCCAAACTGTTTTCTGGTAAAGTTTGTAAATAATCGATCGCATCTGCAGCTATAACATCCAAAGCTCTGGCTTGACATTGCTCTATCATCACTCTATTGATATCTATACCTTTAGATATATATCCAGATTCCCTGAGTAATTCTAACCATTCACCCCGCCCACAGCCTATATCTAAAATAGGCGCGTCTGGTGTACCAATATTGGCTTGGGAAATCAGAGGTAAATATACTTTTAATCTATTTAATATATCTTCACGGCTACCCCGCAAATAATCTTCAAAAGCCACATAGAAAGCATCTAACAAATGTTCATCTTCATTGACAAAGGTTTGCAGCTGTTCTTGATCAAAAGGTGCGGGTAATCGTCGCCGTGCTTCCTCTAAAAATAATCCTATTAACCGCTGCTGCTGCATGAGATCATTTTTGACATAGCTGTCATTTCTGATATAATGTTCATGGGTGGTTTGTAGTTGAGTATCTACTGTCTGTAGGCGCTCATGGGTGGTTTGTAGTTGGGTATCTACTGTCTGTAGACGCTCATGGGTGGTTTGTAGTTGGGTATCTACCGTCTGTAGGCGCTCATGGGTGGTTTGTAGTTGAGTATCTACTGTCTGTAGGCGCTCATGGGTGGTTTGTAGTTGGGTATCTACTGTCTGTAAATTTTCATTAAGCTGTGTTTTTAAGCTGGAGATTTCTGCTATTAGTTGTTGGTTGATAACTACAGATTCTCTGAGAGCTTGGAGCAAATTAAAATTTATTTCTCTTTGGTCTTTGAAGAGAAAATTTAATAATTTTAAGGTGGCTTTTTGTAACTTTTTGCTCAGATTAAAAGGAAAGCGGTTGAGTTTATCAGGCCACTTGGTGCGAGTATATGCCCTATCCTCAGCATTTTTGAGGAAAGATTCAATATAACTCAGGTGTAATGTCAGATTACTTGTATCTGGGTCAGATGATTTGATGACTCGATGAGGTTGACCCTTGCGTTTAGCCACCTCATTGCGGATCTTGGCCATTAATTCATCAACGTTAATTTCGGGATTGTTTTCTCCGATCATCGCTCAACATATCTAACTAAATTAAGATGTATCCTATCATCACATGAACAGTGACTAACATGGTTTACAAAAAAAACTAGTTCTAGCTCTCCCTTAAAGATAGCTGTGGTTTAAATGTATCATTTCTGGGGAAAATTTCAGCAATTTTGGGTAAATTTTGGCAGCAGTTAACTATAATATTCTCACCGATCGCGATCGCTATGGAAAACTAAAAAACATAGATTTTAATTTTGCCTTCAGATCCACTGCTTATAGGGGTAGGCGATCGCAGCTCTTAACCCCTCACCTTCGTGGTAGGGGCGATCGCGAAGCGCTGCTGCAAACAGATCGCACCAGGGCTGGTGATAAACCAGCCGGGGAATTAATTCCCCGTCTGAAAGCGAAAGTCCACTAAAAGTGGACTAGTAGGTAAGATAAAATACTCTAAACAATGATTTTTTACCCTATTTTTACTGTGAGAATTAACACTCAGTCGGATTTATCCGACTTCAGCTATTAGACAGGGGTTTCTAACCCCTGGCTGCTGTGGGTGTTGACCGCGGATGTTGACTCTGCTGGGTAATATCCCCGACTTCTACGGAAATTTATCACTAGCTAACAAGATCATAGTCAGAAGTCGGGGATATGAGTACTAATTCTGACAAAAAAAAGGGCATAAGTTGATTATGCCCTAGAAAAAGTTATGAAAAAGGTATGTTTCTATTCATCTACACAATGAAATCTGCTGCAGTTAGAGCAACGTTACCAGTGAGTTGAATGAACAAGTCACCTCCGGTAATACCATTATTACCACCGTTACTCTCACCCACAATGTAAGTATTATTTCCAAGAGTAAAGAAATTAACAGTACCTGGAGCTATATTTAATCCTGCTACAGCAGCTAAATTCGCGGGGGCGTTACCTTGTGCTCGTGCATTAAATCCTAGACCCGTCAACACAATTCTGTCGGTTCCTGGGGTGAAGCCAGTAATGACATCGAATGTTGTACCCGCACCGGTTAAAGTTGCAGCATTGGAGTCAGCAACAGCAGTATAAACAAATCTGTCAGCACCAGCACCACCGGTTAATCTGTCAGCACCAGCACCACCGGTTAAGGTGTCATCACCAGCGCCACCGGTTAAGGTGTCAGCACCAGTACCACCGGTTAATATGTCAGCACCAGCAGTACCGGTAGCTGTTAAATTGGCAGTAAAGCCAGCTTGACCTGGATTAATTGTTATTCCAGTAGGATTGTTTCCAGTGAGGGTAGGAGCAGCGATCTGCAGGTCTCGGTTACCTGTGACATTAATGGTTAAGTCAGTTGAATCACTACTTATTTGGGTGATGTTATTTGTCCCCGCTGCAGCAGCACCTAGGTTGGAAGTGATATTTAAGGTTGCAGTAACAACAGTTGGTGGAGGATTCAGTGGAGGATTCTGTGGAGTAGTTGTTAAGGTTAAGTTAACACTTTGTGCTGCTTCTCTAAGATTTAAAGTTTGTTCTGCTCTTATAAATCTTGTGTTGTCATTAGCATCAACTACTCCTCGACTTTCCAGGGTAAATCTGTCATCGGCAGCTGCACCACTGAGATTAACGTTTGTTGCAAACAATTCATAGTTGTTAATCCCGGTGATTGTACTAGCGTCTACTGTTGCTGTGGTCAAATTACCAGGGTTCGATTCTAATCGCAAGGTTTCAATGCTAACAGCATCATTGACGGCAGTAACTAAGCCAGTATTAACAGCAGTATCATCAAGGCCAATATTTGCGTTATTACTCCTCAATACCAATGTATCTGTACCACTGCCACCATTAATAACATCATCTTCATCCCAGTTATTTAGTGCATTCCCTACCAGGATAATAGTGTCATCGCCATCGTCGCCGATTAATGTGTGATTGCCATTACCATTTACTTGGAGAGTGTCATCACCAGCACGACCGATTAATTCATGATTGCCATTACCATTTACTGTCAGACGGTCATCACTATCATTACCTTCGGGACCACCTCTTAAGATGCTACGACCAGTAGCATTATTGACCGTGACAGTGTTGTTACCAGTAGCACCATTAAATTCAACGCTTCCACCTTGAAGGATCAAGGGTAAAACATCATTGTTTGCATCCAAACCACCGTTTAAATCACCAGTGTGTTGTGAGGCTTCAACCCTTGTCTGAGCATTAGCGTTTAAAGCGATTGGGTTGGTAACAGTTAGGTCAGCATCCCCAGTAATATTAATGGTTCTCAGCGCATTGAGGTTATTTACTCCGGCTGCATCTATTTGGATGAATGCTAAAGTATCAACTTCATTAATTCCATCCGCATCTGTGCTGTTTGTTTCTAGGTTGAGGGTAGCGATTCGGTTACCGTTGATGTTAAGTGCAGCCAACTCAGAATCAGTCAAGGTGACAGAAGCAGTGGTTGCATTATTACCAAAATCGCCAGTAATATTGGGGTCATTAGTAACGTCCTCAATACCAAATTCAATCCCTTGTAATCCTCGGACTGTCGCGTTGGGTACTGTTGGGTTAGATTGAATGATTACTTCCTGAATACCGCTACCAGCTAAACGGGTGAAGTCAATATTATTAGTCAATCCGATTAATTCAACTCGTTCAACACTGGTTAAAGTCGGGACTGTACCATTGGCACCGTAATATTGGAAGGTATCTGTACCAGCTCCACCGTTGATCTGGTCTCCAGCTTGGACACTACTAGAAAATCCAATACCACCACCACTGTTGTCACCAACAAACAGGTCATTACCACTGGTACCTCGTACATTATCGAGTGCATTGGTGAGTACAAAAGTTCTGCGAGTATCAAATGTGCTTTCCTGCCCAAAATTCGTATTACCCGTTGCATCGGTAGCTACGCCTTCTTGTACAGCTACTCTCACCTCTGATGCACTAGCATTGGGAGTTACCGATAAAGTGTATACACTGTCACTAACTTTATTGAAAGCTCCTGCTGTACCATTTGTAATGCCGATATCGCCGGCTTCAAAGCCATCGACATTTTCTGTGAAAGTAAAGGTGAAAAGAAAGTCGCCGTTCTCTAAGCGCTCGTCATCAATTCTAACTTCTGGTCGCGCATCAACAGGCGAAGCACCACTGGCAATACTTGGGTTACCAGCAGCATCAGCAGCGGCTCCGGCTATTACACTGACGGTGGGTGTGGCACCTGCAGTGGGAGTAACTGCTAAGGTGTACTGAGTACCGGCGGTGACTTCGTTGAAAGCTCCTGCTGTACCGCCGGTGACTGTAATATCTTCAGCAGCAAAACCAGTTACAGCTTCAGAGAAGTTGAAGGTGTAGAGAGTATTGTTAAGACCAGGAGTAACTGTGACTGTGGGCGCTTTGGTATCAACTACTTGAACTACTCTCTGCTCTTCCACCGCCACTGTCAAATCACCTTCAAAGTTGGCATTAGGTGTAACAACTAAGGTGTACTCAGTACCGCTAACTGCGTTGAAAGCTCCTTTAGTCCCGTTGGTGACTGTAACATCATCAGCGTTAAAGTCTGTGACTGCTTGAGGGAAGGTGAAAGTGTAGGTGATATTTCCGGTAGCAGTCCCCTCCACATTGTCTGTAATGGTGACACCACCGGGAGTGGGAGATCCGCCGACTAACTGATCAACACGTCCGTCAAAATTGTTCAGGTCTTCCTGAGTTGCATTCCCCAGGATTTCTAGATACACCTCACCTTTGCTGGCAGTATTGAGTCTTCCAGTCCATCTACTGAGATCCTCTGCTGAAGCTGTCCGACCAAAAGCATTTTGATATACGAAACTAACAAACTGCTCATTAGTTGTGTATTTACCTTGTGCTTCCGTGGAGTTAGCAGCACTATCAATAAGTTGAGCAATGGATAGAGTACCAGCCTTCAACAACTCAACTCCACCTTGAAGACCGCCTTCTTCTCCCGCCCGACCCAGTAACGCTACATAAAATTGTTGAATAGCTAACTCGTAGCTGTCATTTTTTGCAGTTTCAATGTTAGTTCTCAGGGTTTCTGCTGCGGGAAGCTGACTATTCTGGATTCCCTGTAAAGTTTCCAGAACCCACTCAGATCGTTTGGATGGATCTGGTGTTGCGCCTAAACGCCCTGTTAAATTAATTCGACTAACGATGTCTGGTGGTTGCAGAGCAAAATTTGCGTAAACCCGGTCAATAAATTGATCTGTAGTTAAACTGTTTATTTCTGGTGAATTAGCAAAACCTGAGGCCAATTGTGCCAATGTCAAGGTTTTGCCTAGTTCCAGCCCCTGAACTAAACCTAGGGTATCTGCCGCTTTACCACGGAAAGCAATATATAAACTTTGGATTTGATCAATAGTTACTGTCATAACTTGGGATTTTCACTCCTTCAAGGTTGGATACAACGCAACACCACACTAATTGTAACAGAAAATTGACTGCAAGTTCTGTTACATACATATTATTTGGCTATCAATTTTACACTTCTTTGGTTCAAAAGTTGCCAGAGTGTAACATTATGCCACAAATTATGATATAGCATTTCCTCTTGTTTTTGTCATCTACTTTTAGATAGATGTTTAATTTGGCTTTTTGTTGTCATCTACCTAAAGGTGTATATTAATTTAAGACTCGTGATCATATGCCTATGCCCATGGTCAGGGGTTAAAAATGCCCGAAACCTAGGCAGAATAGAGATTTCACATAAAAATGTTCATTCTAAGAGGATGTTTGATCAGTCATGATTAGTGTATCAACTATTATGTGACCCCTCCCTAACCCTCCCCTTGTCAGGGAAAGGTGACTGGATTTTATTGTTTTTTGTGTGTTCCCCAATCCTTCCGGCGTTACCTGTTACCTGTTACCTAAGATAAAAATTACCTAAAGATTGAACCTAATACAAGATTTTAAATCTATCAAGCCATCACAGGAAGTACCGTTATGGACTTCAAAAACTACCAGTTCATCCACCCAGTCATAACTTACGCCTGTTTCGGAATGTATACCCACAGTAATCGTATAAACCCCCTTATTCATTAAGCAGGGAACTTGAAACACAACTTGTAATTGTTGATTTTGTGGAATATCCGGTAATTTAACCTGCTGTAAGTGGGTGTTAGTACCATAAATTACTAAACCCATGAGATTTCTTAAGGATATACCAACAACTAAATCAGAAAGCTCCCCTTGAGCTAGGATTAATATACTAATTTCAAAACTCTTACCCGTCTCTAATTTGGTGACTGCTTCACCCTGGTCATCCAGAATAGTTACCTCTTGAATGACTGCTAGCTGATTACCATGCCTACTTAAACCATCATAGTGATTATTTTGAATCCTATCATCAGGCTGGTCAATTAATTGGGCGCTCTGGGTGATTCTGGTTTCGGTTTCCGGCTGATCATCTGTGCTTAACAGGGCAATATAATGGTTAACTATATCATTAGGAGTACCTATTTCTAGCATTCTGCCAGAATTCATCAACATAGCGCTATGACATAACATTTTCACACTACTGGCATCATGGGAAACAAATAATATAGTTACCCCCTGTTCTTTGAGTTGACGAATTCGCTTCATACAGCGAGCTTGAAACTTTGCATCCCCCACAGCTAAAGCTTCATCTACTATCAAAATACTCGGTTCTGTATGAGCGACTACCGCAAAAGCCAACCTGACCACCATCCCACTAGAATAAGTCTTGACAGGATGGTCAATAAAATCCCCAATTTCCGCAAAAGCTGCTATATCATCAAACTTAGCTGTTATTTCTTCTCGACTTAAGCCTAAAATTTGACCGTTAAAAAATACGTTTTGTCTCCCAGTAAACTCTGGGTTAAACCCGCTACCTAGTTCAAGGAGGGCGGATACCCTACCATTAACAAATACTTCACCTGTAGTTGGGGTGAGGGTTCCGGCGATAATTTGTAAAAGTGTGCTTTTACCAGAACCATTTTGACCAATAATTCCTAAGGTTTCCCCCTGGGGAACCTGTAAGTTAATATCCCGGAGCGCCCAAAATTCCTGGGCGTAGTTTTTATTGGGTAGTAAAATTTCCTTGAGCTTATCTACTGGACGAGGATAACGCTTGTAAGACTTGGAGATGTTCTTTAGTGAAATGGCAATTTCCTCACCCATATCTATCTTATATTATTTTCCATGGTCGTAAGGTACAAAGTTTTTTAGTTTGAGGGAACAGGGAACAGGGAACAGGGAATAGGGAATAGGGAATAGGGAATAGGGAATTGGTGTGTGCTTCATTAGACACACAGAAAGGATATATTAGTAAAAACTTTGCTACAGGACATCAGCAAAAGCCGGACGCAGCTTTTTATAAACGGTAAACCCAAAACCAAATATAATCAAGGCGACTATACTAGCAACCCCCCATTCTCCCCAATGTTGCACCTCTCCCACTAAAATTAAATCACGATATACCTCGGCGATGGACGTGAGGGGATTTAACCAAAATACCCAATTGCGCCAACCTTCGGGAATTGAAGTAGCGGGATAAATAATTGGTGTTAAATACAACCAGATATTTAAAACTACCCCCAGGGTTTGGGGAACATCACGCAAAAAAACCGTCAACCCCGCAGCTAAATAACCCAAACCGGTGGTTAAAAGTAATTGGGTTAACCAAACCAAAGGTAACAGCGCCAGGGTAGTATGTAATGTGTGAGTTTGGATAGCCACAAATACAATCAACGCCATCAAACCAAAAGAACTTTCAATAAAGGTAGATAAAATTGGCACCAAGGGTAACAAAGCTAGGGGAAAAACCACCTTTTTAACTAAATTTGGTTGTCCTACCACGCAACCAGCGGACTGGATGAGTCCCCCAGAAAAAGCAATCCAGGGAAGCAAACCCGCAAATAACCACAATCCGAAGGTAAAATTATTTTCGGGGAGACTCGTCAGGCTTAACTTGACTCTCAGGACAATGGCAAATACGTAAGTATAAATCAGTAACTGTGAAAGCTGATTTACCAATGGCCACAAATTCCCCAGGATTGACCCCTTATACCGCGCTTCTAAATCTCGCCTGACTAGGGTTCTGAGTAAATCCAACTTAGCCCTTAACTGCTGATTTATTGGCAGTATACTCCTCAGCTTCCCTGGGTATCCCATAATTCCCACTAATTAATCCTTACTCATAACTGGTTACCGATAGCGTTTTCTGATTATACTGCCCAAGATACCCGATTTTGATCAGAAATCGGTTATCTGACTAATAATAAACTACAGATGAGACTGTAACCATATTTGCAAATCAGCCACAGTGGTAAAGTCTAGCAAGTCCTCACCCAAAGCCTCAATCTGTGATAAAGATAACCCCTGTATCTGTGATCCACACTGGGGGGA